>JAHKLF010000037.1 GCA_029856615.1 Candidatus Njordarchaeota archaeon | reverse complement strand
TTATACTCTTGGTTACCCTCTTGTTTACC
The DNA here is from genome assembly GCA_029856615.1 of Candidatus Njordarchaeota archaeon. GTDB lineage: Archaea > Asgardarchaeota > Njordarchaeia > Njordarchaeales > Njordarchaeaceae > Njordarchaeum. Next base: position 9,757 of record JAHKLF010000037.1, on the reverse strand, counting down.
TCAAGATTCATGCAAAGAAAGTTAAGGGCGATGCCTTCAAAGCTGAGTCTAACCGTACTGCCATCATTGGAATTATAACTTGAATATTTTATTCGTTTCTCCTAATTATGACTATGACTTCTCCTTGCTCAGCTAATTTTATTAGTTTTCTCATGATCTTTATAATTACTTCCTCTAGGGATCTATTTGTTGTCTTTTTTATGTCTAAGATCAATGAAATTAAATTTCTATCCTCTCCCGGGGTAATATTAGTGAGTTTTTTAGATAATTCTCTTTCGATGGGATCGGTGCATTTTTCCAGCAGTCTCATGAATCTTTCTCTTATAGAGTAAAGATTCTTCTCACATTTTAATAGATTCTCATTCACGTAAAAATCCTTTTTTACATCATCAAATTTAACTAGAAGCTCCCTGTAAGTTTTTATATCTAAGAACTCCACTCTATCTTCTAGTTCCGTGATGCTCTTGATTATTGTTTCGCACTCATTAATTAATCGCTTAACAGAATCATATCGCGCATTTAGAGTTTCCCTTGCACTCTGAAACGCCTTTTTGAATTGAATGAAGATTAGAGTTATTTCTTGTTCGCATCCTTGAAGCTCTTTATATAATTCGTCGAATTGCTTGATATTAACCAATCTTTTTGCCATGTCATTCAGTTTTAACCATAGATCACTCCATAAACTAACTAACGATTCGCATAGGTCTCTTTCCAGATTTCTCTTATCACATGCTGCCTTTATCTCTAAATACTCATCCATGTAGTCTTTAGTTTGTTTAATGATTCGAAGGATATTCCTCAGAGTATTCCTAGACGCTTCTAAGAATTTTCTTATCTTACTAACTTCCATTTCCAGTTCTTTAAGCTTTTCTAATCCCTCTCTAAGAGAACTAATTGGCATCGATCTTAAAACTAAAGTTTTATTATCTAATAGTTCTGTCTTTGCGAATTTCACCTTTAAACTTCTAAGTAATTTACTCATCAACTCACGGACTTCTAACGCCATTCTGTCAAGTTCATCAAATCTCCTAACGGATTCATTCAATTTATTTATTTCTACTTTAACTTCCTGGGCACACTGCTTGAATGAATTATAAACCTCTTTTAGCATATATAGCTTCGGATTCAAGTAAAAAGCTCTTGCAGCTGAAGCCTCATCAAGCTTTCCATGTTTTGTTTTTATCTTTTTATGATCAAAAACTTCATTAAGATTTAAGCCTCTTCTCGTATCAAAAAGAATGCCTATTACCTCTTCTTGTGTGAATTCTTTATTAATTAGATCTTCATATTCCTCAATATGCCTCTCTAGCTCTTGAATTTCACTTAATCTTTCAGCGTCAAATATTAAGCCTAGATTCAAGAGGTGCTCATTAAGCTTACTTAGGTCTCTTTTGATTCTTATCAGTTCTGTTTTCATTTCACTTAGTAATTCCATGGACGTCTTATATGCTAGGGTAATTAACTCAAAATACGTTGACGAATAGTGCTTTGATAACCTGATTATTGTTGCTAAAATACGTCTCCTATCAGAATCATGCTTTAGATTTATTGCCACAGAGTATAGAGATTTGAGAAAATCTAAGACAGCTGATAGTGAGATCACTCTGCATCCACGCTCTTTGCATGATACAATGATACTCATTTTTCTCCAGTATTCATCACTAACTAGAAACCTCTTCTCAAGCTGCTCAATTGATAGACGGCTTTCCCTCTCTAACTCATTAAGCTCTTTTAATTTTATTATCTCACGTACTTCGTCTCCTTCCTTAACTTTCTCAGAATAAATTATACCCTTCCTCATTAGGATTGGTATATAGATAGTATGTAAAAGGGACTTCCCGGTTTTTGCAAGCTCTTCCTCTTCCCGTCCAAAAATAAAATAGCGGTAAATATCATTAATCGAAATTTCACCTAATTGCTTTAAGAGGCTTATCAATCTGCTCTCAATTGGAGAATTTGTAATTATAACTCTTTCTCCCAGAGCTTTAAGGAACCCAGCTCTAACTAAATAATTTTCCAATTTCTTTAGCGTTTCGTAATTTTCAATATCCGCCCCACACGGAATCTCTTTGCTTTTTCTCCCGTGTAACATCTTCCCCTTTATGTTGTCACGAACCCACTCAAAAACGTTTTTGGCGTCCATAGTAGCTGATGGAAATGCTAGAAAATAATCATAAACACTAGGCAATACGGATAAGCTGGGTGAATGAGGCCAATCCAGTCTTATTAATAAAATACCAGCCATTTGGCATTCATATAGAAGATTTATTATCCTCTCGTGCGTTATACGATACTTCACTCTTAGATTATTTAGAACCCTTCTAATGAAATCTCTATTGATTTTTAGTCCTTCTTTTACCAGCTTTTTCAGTCCATATAAAACCGCCATATCAGCAGTACTTAACGTTAGAATCTCAATTTTATAGATATTTGATAGATATGATGCTAAATTTTTAGCTAAAGGAGCTAGGTTTTCCTTAGTGAAAAGGAAGACCAGTGGAGCTTGCTTTAGGATCTCCGAAAACTTCCTCATAAAAACTTCTGGATAAAGATCTCTATTATTTATAACCGCAATTGGGATAAATCTTAATCTAATGTCATGGTTTCCATATCTTATAGATTTTACATAACACATACCCTCAGCATAATCCATTTCGCTCTCGAAGATCTCTGGAAATATTAATATCGAGAGAGCTTTACCAAGCTCTATTGCCGAAACAGTACCCTCTGAAACCTCTTTGAGCGTTTCTCTCCATATCCTTAAAGCATCACTCTTACTAAGAGATGCTGGGCATATAGGACATATCGGGGGGAAGACTTCGTCAAGAATATCCTCATTTAGCTTGTAAAATACCTCATTATGAGAGCTTTTAAGCTCGAATAGCTGAGTCAAAATATTTGATATCACAGCATAATTAATACCAAACCTAAGCTCGGCTTCTTCTAACAATACCTCCAATGTTTCATAGTCTTCTGGAATTAAGTAATAGGTTTCCCGTAATTCACTATTAGAGAGCTTGATTTTCTTATACTGCTCTAAGAAGTCCCTAATTTTCTCTAATTCCTCTTTTGACACCATAGATGAAAATGACGAAATAATACGGATTACGTCCTTAATATTAACAGGTTTAAATTTGAGAAGAGGAACTCTAATTAACACGCCGAGAGCTTTTTTAATTAACCTCTCTGCGTGAAGCAAATTAACATTGATTTCCTCCTGAAGCATTTCTTTAATTTCATTTAAACTTAAGGGAAAGGAGGAAAGAGCCAGAGCACGAAATATTTTCGCAACATTAATCCCATTTATTGGATCTTCCGACGTTATCAAATCCTCGTAAAAAGATATTCTATTTTCATCTATCAGATCCAGTCTTTCTTCGCCTAATTCTTCAATCAAAATTCCCTTTAGCGCGTCCTTTACATCTTCGTATGAAGCTATCTTAACATAACCATTAGGACACCCTCTTTTCAATAAAATACTAAGTAACCTATTAACTATGAGAATAAAATACCCAGGATTTCCACCACTAACTCTATAAAATGTATCTATTAGTGATAATGTGGGAAGAGGAATCTTTTTTGGTAATTTTCCCGCATAAATATACCTTAATAATCCAATAAATAACTCATAAGCTTCCAATCTCCTCAAAGGTCTTAGTTCAATTGAACGCAAAACTCTTCTAAGACTTCTTCCAATTATTTCTTGAGCCGAAATTTCCGATTTAAATCTAGCTAGGGCTTGTGGCGTTAAAGAAATCGCTAAGAGAAGAGTCCCAGCAAACTCTCCCTTTCTTGAAAAGGGTAAGTACTCTCCGTTAACCAGCCCAGCCAAGCTATCTAGGAGTTCTAATGTCTCCTCTAATCTTTCACTAATTAGACTTTCATATTCATCTATTAGTAATATAATATATGATGAATTATTAAGCTTCAATAGATTTCCATATATTTCTTTAGTAGATGCATTCGTGTTTATATCCAGATTGTATGCCTTAATTATTGTAATTAGAGATGCTCTTATAAACCTTTCAGCAGATAAGTAATCTGATGGATTAAGCGTTTTATAGATATTGAGCAAGTCTCTCGCTTTTATTACATATGCCGTGCCTCCCGTTTCATGCACATACGGTGCTGCTAATGACTTAAAACTCGATGTTTTGCCAAGTCCCCATTCTCCAACGATGAATAGAACTCCGACTTCTTTTGAACTTCTACATAAGTCTATGAAAGATTTATAAGCTTGTTTGAGCTCTTCCCAGTACGCTAATTTCACATATTTACTCATTTCAAACGCATCTTGTCCGGTTATTGAGGGCAAAGGCTTAATCCACTGTTTAACGCACTTCAACTCACGCCACCCTCTTGCGTAGATAATTACTAACATCCGTGGTGCCTATTGTCGGTCTCACGAATCTTCTTGGAATCCTAACAAGTAACGGAAACGGCAATGGCAGCGCTTGTCCGTGTATTACTGCTACTCCTGTTTCTAAACTTGTTAGTTTTCTAATGATACTCTCTGGTAGGCCTCCTACTATTCTTCTTACGTACCCTACATCCTCCGGTGAGATTCTGTGGATTATATAGGTATTAACCATTGACATTACTATCGGATCAACAAATGATGGTCTTTGCGTTATTAAGACTAAACCTAAACCAAATTTTCTCCCTTGAGTAGCTATCATCGCTAGAGTTTCTCTTGCAACACTTGATCCCACTGGATACCTATCTATATTTGGGCAATAATTTTGAGCTTCCTCTATAATGAAGATTGCGTATCTTGCGCCCCTGTAACCATCTACGGGGACTCTTCCCATTTTGTAATCAGTAAATCTTTTGAAAAGGAGTTTAGATAGGTAGGAAACAACCAATTGTTTCATTTTAATTGATATGCCAGTTGCACCATCAACTGAGAAGTCAAAAATGCTAATCTCAAAATTCTCCGTTAAATCATCAATAAATCTATACGTGATTGTGCTTTTCTCATTTGCATTTGGAATCAATTTTAATTTTTTGATATCTTCCCTAAATGTTGTTATTGCTCTTAATGCGGCGGCCTTAGTCTGATAATGAAATTCACTTTCCAGAATCCTTGATTCTATCTCATTCCTAAACAACGTGTCATCATAGAAGATCGCATTCATGTTAGCTAATCCAGACACTAGTACATCAGCAAGTACTCTCTCTAGCAACGAAACCGACAACTCTGATCCTAGTAATTTGTAATAGTCAACTATTATCTCTGCTAGATCTCTTGGTGAAAGAAGATTTAGATCTATTTTTATCAGAGTACTATTCATATCATTAAACGCAGCGTATGAACTTGGAAAAACGTACCTCTTTACATTGGGAAGAAGAGGAGTATTAGTGTTTCTCTTATGGTAATAATAGTCTAAATAATCACCATTGGCATCAATGATTACTATGGGATAACCTATTGTTTCACCATCAACTTTTATCTGAGACAATCGTTCAATTAAATATCCCACAGTATAAGACTTCCCGCTTCCCGTAACTCCCAAAACAGCTATATGCATTGGTAATGCTTCAATTCTCATAATGATTGGTAATTTTTCATATCCATATAAATCACCAAACGAAAAGCAAATCTCGTCCTTCCTCACGAGGGAAGAAAAGATATTTTCCACATTACTTAATAAATAAACCTTATCCCCCGGATATGGCGGATGCGGCACATAATCAAGACGAGGTAATACCCCTAATAATTCCAATTCACATACTATATATCTCCGCGCTAGCGCTATTGGTAATTCTTGACGTTTTCTTCTTGCTTCGGACCATACGTCACCAACTTCAAAAAATTCGTTATATGCTTCTATCTTAGCTACTCTTGATAATATGAATAATTGGCGATTCTCAAATCTTGTTTTGACCACTAGAAACATTCCTTCTCGTATTTTTCCCTCCATATCCTCAAAGACTTGACAAATCGCTTTATCTGTCCTAGCCCCCGAAAGGACGATGCCCACCTCTACTTCTCTTGCAACGTTCCTAAGAATTTCCAAGAGATCACCAGAAACATATCCAGAATTTTTGTATTTCTTTATCTAGATATGTCATTTAAAAACGAATAGAATCTACGGGTATTATGGAAATATTTACTACCGTATTTTATATCTTACTATTAATGCTCGTGCGCAACAATTAATGGTTACGTAAATGGAAATATTTATCTCTGTGTTTGTATACTATTAATTGAGGTGAGTAAAATGTCTACTGAATTAACTTTCATTGAGGAATTATTCGAAGAAGCGAAAAATGCTTATAGAAATGGCAGATACTTTGCTTCATGTTTTCTAGCTTATGGTGCAACAGAGTTATTATTAATAACAACCTATCGAAAAATATTTGGAGAAACTCCCAAGGCGAAAGGACTAGTAAACGTACTCTTAAAAATGCAAGATAAGATTCCCATTTCTGATGAAATATTAGCTTTTGTAGAAGCTATGGAGATGCGGTGGAAAGACGTCATCGAAAAATTTCAAGAGATCTCGGAAAAATTAGCAATGCGCTTTATCTCTTATGCTGAAACGACTCATCATCGGCTATTGAAGATTTTGGAGAGTATGACTTAAATATAAACTATGTGTCAATTTTTCTGTACCTTAGAGAAGCATCATTGTTCGTATTATATGCATAGTAAAGCCAAGTTATAGGGAAATTGATAAGTAGAATATAAAATGTTTTAAAGTGTTGATAAAAAGATATGCGCTTTAACTATATCGGTTTTAGTTAATATGCCTTCTAATTTTCTAGGATTATCCCTAGACACGACTACGAGTTTACCTACACCCTCAGAATACATTATTTCGATCGCTTTTCTTATTGAATCATCACTATAGATATAGGGATATCTCTTCCTCATTACATCCTTAACTTTACACTTAGAAAAAAGATGCATTGGAACATTCATGATATCATCAGATGTTATTATACCGACTACTTCCCCATTTTTAATGACCGGGTAACAATCATGATGAGTATCCTTTATTAAGTTATATACTTGCTTGAGAGTATGCTCGGGCAGAACGGTTATGACGTCTCTTGTCATGAAATCTCTCACTTTTAGTATTTCAAAGGCGCTGAAATCTCTTGGATGCAACAGTTTAATTCCCTTCCTCTTGAGTTTAAGTGTATATATGTTTGAGTCGCCTAAGATGGCCTTGGAGATTATGTAACTCGTAGCACATGAAACCATCATGGGTAAGAGTAGTGAATAATCATTCGTCATCTCTGGAATCATAATCATCATGCAAAGGGGTGCGTGGGCGGTAGCGGCGAAAAGAGCTCCCATTCCAACTAGAGAATAAGTAAACGGCTGTCTAACGATATCTGGAAACAAAGCATGGAATATTATACCTAGCATTCCACCGTACATCGCTCCAATATATAAACTTGGTGCAAAAACTCCACCACTCCCTCCAGAACCAATAGTATTCGCTGTAGCTAGCATTTTTAACGTGCCGAGTATAAATAACGTGAGAAAGCCTATTTCTCCTAATAAGACCATATCTATACCTTCGTACCCTACACCCATTATTCCATATTCATAATATGTAAACCCGATCAATCCTGTGAATAAACCTCCAATAGCAACCTTATAATAGGATCGTATCCTGATTTTACCGTATAAGTCTTCGAAGAAATAGAAGAGTTTTACCCATAGTACAGCTATGAGACCGAAGAAAATTCCAAGGATGAAATAAAAAACCAACTCAAGAGGATTACTAAAAGTCAGATATGAAGGAGCATAAAAAGCAGGATAAGGTCCATAGACAGCTTCAACAATAGCTGCGCCTATTGCTGCTGCTAGTATAATCGCAATAGCATTTGTTAAGGTTAGACCGCCAAACATCACTTCTAGTCCAAATAAGGCTCCCCCCAGCGGTGCATTGAACGTCCCTGCTATTCCGGCAGATAGACCACTCACAACCAACAATTTCCTCTCTCTGCTACCCACTTTTAGTAAATCCCCAATAAGTGAGCCAAACGCTGCTCCAATTTGGGCAATGGGCCCTTCTCTACCTGCGCTTCCACCGGATCCAATTGTAATAGATGATGCTAAAATTTTCACCAGAGCAACTCTCTTCCTTATTTTTCCCCGATATAGTCTGATAGCTTCCATAACTTCCGGGACACCATGCCCCTTCGCTTCTGGAGCGAACTTATAAACTAATGGCCCTACGATAAGACCGCCTATGGCGGGAATTAGGATCATACTTAAATTTACACCAAAAATTTTGCACGATATTCTAGGCAATAATACAGAGAAGAAAATATACCTATTCAAGCGTATCATTTCTCTGAATAGGATCGCTCCAAGTCCACCAATAACACCCATTAGAGCTCCTAGCATATCGATATAGAAGAATTTCTTTATTTCGGAACGCATCTTAAAGCTTCTTAGGAGCCTCAAACGCCATTTTTTCACAATAAGGCACCAGCAATCAATTAATTACTCCTATATGTCCCTATGTATCATTATTATCGATATATACATATAAAAGCACTAAAAATTCAACAATAATCTGATACCCGCCTTCTATGATGAGTACATAAGTCAGAATAATAAGGGATAAAGCTTGTTGAAATTCAGAATGACAATACATTAATACTATGATTTTTTGTCTCTATTTTTCAGCTTTACATTTTAACTTAAAGAAACTGGGTGTGTAATTATGCATGAATGGAGCTTGGCAGAGGCTGTAGTAGAGACCGTCTTAAAGATCGCAAAAGAAGAGAATGCCGAGAAAATCATCGAAGTTGACATAGTGGTTGGCGTCCTTCAGAGTATTGATATGGAGGCGTTTAGATTTGCATTGACTGAGATCTCAAGAGATACGCCTATGAAAGACGCTAAGATAAATATAGAATTCGAAGAACCAACGTTTAAATGCAGAGTATGTGGAAATGAATGGTCCTTTACTGACATAAAAAACAAACTCGGTGAAGACGAGATTGAAGCCATTCATTTTATCCCAGATTTGGCACATACGTTTATCTCATGCCCAAAATGCGGTAGTCCTGATTTTGAAATTCTTAGAGGACGAGGTGTATATTTAAGATCAATTAAGGTTGCGTGATCATGATGATTGATCCCCGGGTATCAGTTATAAGAAAAAGACTTTCAAATATCAAACGCGTTATCCCTGTAGTTAGTGGTAAAGGAGGGGTAGGAAAAACTCTAGTTTCAGCAGTATCCAGTTTAATATTAGCTGAAATGAAATATAGTGTTGGTTTACTTGACTTGGATTTTCACGGTCCTTCATGCCATATCATTTTAGGTGTCAAAGATGCCTTTCCTGTTGAGGAAAAAGGGCTTATACCCCCAGATTTTCACGGAGTTCGATTTATGTCGCTATATTATTTCATAAAAGATGGACCAGTGCCATTGAGAGGAAAGGATATTTCAGACGCTATTATAGAGTTACTGGCAATTACACGCTGGGGATCATTAGATTACCTAATAATTGATATGCCTCCAGGTACCGGAGATGAAATCTTAGATGTCATTCGATTTATTAATGGGGAATACCTAATTGTCTCTACGCCTTCATTACTCTCATTATCTACGGTTTCTAGGCTCATTAAAATACTCAAGCATTATCAAGTAAGAATTCTAGGGTTAATTGAGAATATGTATCACAAGGCAACTAATCTCCTAGAAAAATTCTCTGAAGCTAATAAGATCCCATATCTAGGAAAGATCCCATATGATTATAATGTAGAGGAAAAGATAGGG
>JAHKLF010000036.1 GCA_029856615.1 Candidatus Njordarchaeota archaeon | reverse complement strand
TAACCATACCTAATATTATTGCACTTATGCAGGAAGATGTTAAAAGAACGTTAGCTTATTCTAGCATATATAATGTAGGGATAATTATAGCTGGCTTATCAACAGGATCTGCTTTAGGGATCGTAGCAGCGATCTTCCATCTTATAAATCATGCTTTGCTTAAAGCACTTATGTTTATGGGTGCTGGGGCATTTATACAGGTTACAGAAAGTAGAAAATTTGACGACTTATGCGGGATAGGGCGTAAAATGAAAATTACTGGCACAATATTTTCAGCGGGAGCATTGGCTCTAGCCAGCTTACCGCCCTTCCCTACTTTCTTCTCAAAGTTTTTGATAATTTGGGCAGCCATACAATTAGGAGGACTGAGGGGGATCATAATAGCGGCATTAATATTAATCAACAGTATCATATCCATCGGATATTACGGAAAAATGATAAAGACATCAATGATGATGGCTCCTGATAATCCAAATGAGAAGTTAAAAGAATTGAATATGATGACAGTGGCATTAGTAATATTGTTCATAATAGTGATTCTAATAGGAATATGGCCAAATTTAGTGCTAGAACAAGTTCAAAAAGCTACAGAAGCCTTACTGAGTAAAGAGCAATTCTATCAAGTTATTCCTTAGATTTTCTTCTTTTTCTCTAATTCTAGCTCTATTTTCCTAAACTATCTAAGGCGCGCGAAATTCTTTGTTAACGATGCATATTCGTGTATATATACTACTAATACAGTATTTGCAACTAAGTTTTTACTATTGTTTGTTAAGTTAAGTCTAGAACCATAAATGCAAGTCGCCAGAAGTTGCAAATATAAATGACACCTCGAATTTATGCGAATTATATTTATGCTGATATAATATGAGTTTTCTAAAATATGTTAATGGGAAAAATTTAATAAGTCTGCATCAAAACGTGAGGTGCTATTAATGATTCTAACGCCAGAATATGCTACTCTTGGAATCTTTGTTTCTTTTATGATAATTGCAATGATTGTAGCAATAATTCTATGGAAATTAATAGCTGCTGGGGGACCACTAGAAATATTTGGGAGGAGATCAATAGTTCCAGAACCCTATAAAAGGGTGGCTTATGAATGTGGAGAGATCCCTATTGGGAAAACTAGATTTACATTTGATATTGAGTACTATGTATTCCCCCTGATCTTCATAGTATTTGACGTATTCACACCATTTCTATATCTATGGGCGGTAGGCTTTAATATTAATGATGTATTAGGGAATTTATTCTTCCTGGCTTTGATCTCTCTTCTTGTATTTGGTATGTTTCTCGCAATTACGAAGGATGGAAAAGCCTTATTAACGCCATATTATTACACAAAAGAATTCTTGGAATTCATCGATAAAGCAGCAGAAGGCGATGAAGAAGCTTTAAATGAATTCCTTAGAATTGAGCCTCTTACGATCATTAAAAAAGAAGCGGAGATTAAACCAGCTTCCAAGGACATTCTTCGTAAAATCACGCCTATTAGTATGTCCAATGGTAACGTAAACCCAATACTTGGTGGTCTAAGAAGAATCCTTCGTAAACTTCTTGGATGGTTATTCAAATGGGGATTATCGAAGTCTCCATGGATTACATTTCTGGGAATTAAATGTTGCGCGTTAGAAATACCAATGGCTGTTGGAGTATCTAGATTTGATATGGAGCGATGGGGCGTAATTCCACCAGCGAGTCCGCGGCAAGATGATTTGATGATAGTAAATGGGCCTGTTACAATAAAATGGGCGCAAAGATTAAAAACGATATATGATCAGATGGCAGAACCCAAATTTGTTGTTGCTATTGGAGAATGCGCTATCGTAGGAGGACCTTTCAAGGATAGTTACACAGTTATCTCAGGAGTAAATAAGATTATTCCAGTTGATTTCTATATCCCTGGTTGCCCTCCTAGACCCGAAGCATTCTTAGAATTTATCATGACATATAGGAGAGTTGTGCCAGATAAAGTTAAGGAGTATAGGAGACGGTCAATAGAAGCTAGAAATGAGGTTATTAAGGCTTTAGAGAAAATTCTTAAAGAGTGAGGGGGCCTTCTATGAGGAAGACCGATGATATTGTTAATATTACGCGAGAGAAATTAGTAAGCGCACTAGGTAATGATGTTGAGCCCGTTGAGCTCAAATGGCCAAATTATGTTGGATTCAGATTACTGACTCCTAGGAGAATTACTGATGTTGTAAAGGAATTAAAAAAGTTGGGGTATGCTCAGGTAACCTTGATTACTGGAATTGATAAACCACAGGAAGGTGTCATAGAGTTAGTGTATAAATTTAATAGAATGGATTCGCTAGTAATGGCCTGGATATATACTCAGATTCCCAGAGATGATCCTAAAATTCCTTCAATAACGCCGATCTGTAAGTCAGCGAATCCTCATGAACTCGAGGTATATGATCTGATGGGAGTTATATTTGAAGGTCATCCTGATTTGCGTCATGTTTTTTTACCTTGGGACTGGGATCTAGGATCTCCATTAAGGAAGGATTGGGATCCAAGCTTGGCTAAAGAATATCCTTGGTGGGAGAGAACGCGTGAATTCTATGATCCCTTTGTCATACCTGAGACAGAAGCTGATGATATATACTATCTGAGTATAGGACCCCAGCATCCAGCGGTACATGGTAGTTTTAGACTAATCTTGAAACTACGTGGAGATACAATTTTAGAAGCGTGGCCAGATTTTGGCTGGGTACATAGAGGAATCGAAAAACTTGCTGAGTCAAAGAATTATGAGCAAAACATAGTGTACACAGATCGTCTATGTTATGGTTCAGCAATCACATGGAATCTCACGTACGTATTAGCAATAGAGGACTTACTTGGTATAGAGGTACCCGAGCGTGCACAGTGGTTCAGAGCAATATTAGCTGAGATTCAGAGGATAATTTCGCATCTATTATGGTTAGCTGCTTTTAGCGGCGACATTGGAACTTACCATTCTATGTTTCTATACCCATTAAGGGAACGAGAGAAATTCTTAGATTTATTGGAAAAAGCGTGTGGATCAAGGCTGACGTATTCTTACATAAGGATCGGGGGGGTCGGAATATTCAAGCATGCTGAGGATATCCCCGAAACATGGTTTGAAGAAACGAAAGAGACAATAAAAGATTTCAGAAAGAGATTAGAAGAGTACATGGATATAACATATGCAAACGAGACTTTTTGGATGCGAACCAAAGGAGTGGGTATTCTAAAGGGCAAAGCGGCAGTTGAAGCTGGGGCAACGGGGCCAGTTCTAAGAGGTGCGGGAATTAAATATGATATCAGAAAGGTTGCTCCATATTTAGTTTATGATCAAGTAGATTTTGAGATACCAACTGGTAAAAATGGTGACGCTTTCGACAGATGGTGGGTTCGTATAAATGAGATGATACAGAGTACGCATATTATTGAGCAGATCATAGATGAAATGCCAAAGCAAGGCCCTCTTAGAACAAAAGTCCCTTTACCCAAGTTGCGAGGAAAGGGGGAGGGATTTAGCAGAACTGAGGATCCAAGAGGGGAAGCATCAATATACGTGGTTGGCGATGGATCCGATAAGCCGTATCGTCTGCATATAAGGAGCCCGACTTATGCCAATTTGTCCCTTCTGCATTATATATTGAGACATGCAAAGCTTGCTGACATTGCTGTTATCATAGGAAGTCTTGATCCATGTATGGCCGAAGTTGATAGGTGATGAGATATGCAGGACCCCATAACGATGATAGCTAGCGAAATTAACAAGCAAATAGAAATGATTCTTGGATATATATTCGGTCTATTAGGGCTCCCAGAATGGCTATATTTCCCAGCATATGTACTTGTACTAATAATCATTTTCTTCCTATTGTTTACTGTTGATTTACTGTTCATTGTTTGGATGGAGAGAAAACTAATAGGTAGGATACATCATCGCAGATCGGTGACGGAAACGGGTCCTTTCGGGTTCTTCCAAAATATAGCTGATGTCGTAAAATTATTAATCAAAGAAGACATTTACCCAGAAAAAGCCGATAGATTTATGCATAATTTAGTACCTCCTCTATTAGCAGCAACGGCTTTGATTCCCGTGGTCCTTATACCTTTTGGTCCGGGAATATGGTTCCTTAGAATGAATACCAGTGTAGTATTATTCTTTGCCATTGCTACATTAGTTCCGGGTTTAGTGCTCTTAGCTGGATGGGCTTCAAATAGCAAGTTACCAGCTATAGGCGCATTTCGAGCTGGATTACAACTAATTAGCTATGAACTACCCCTAGGATTAAGTTTGCTTGGCGTCGTATTACTAGCAGGTTCTCTAGATTTTGTATCTATAGTAGAAGCTCAGAAGAACATTTGGTTCGCGTTAGTTCAACCAATTGGGGCATTTGTTTTCTTTGTTGCATCGATAATGGAGCTTGAAAGAGCGCCTTTTGACGTGCCAGAAGCCGAGGGCGAGATTATTGTGGGATGGAGAACGGAATATTCTGGAATAAAATTCGGATTATTCTATGGTACAGAGTACTTTAAACTATTCGTATCAGCCGCAGCATTTACAGCATTATATCTGGGGGGCTGGTACGGACCATTTTTCCCTTCAGTAATATACTTTGTGCTCAAATTACATCTTGTCATCATCATGATGATATGGGTTCGAATAACATTCTTTAGACCTAGACCGGATCAGCTCATCAGGATAGCATATACAAAGTTAATTCCACTAGCCATTCTGAATCTTTTCCTAGTTGTAATACTTGCTCCTTACATATCTTATCTATTATGAGGGGGGTTGATAATGAACAAAATCATAAGGATGATTAAAAGTTTCATATTACCATTAAAGGTTACAGGTAGTTATGCGATTAAAAGACCTTTCACTGTAATGTACCCAAAGGAACCAGCAGTTGTTAAAGATAGATGGCGAGGGTTTCATCAGCTAGATTATAATAAATGTATTGGATGCGGATTATGCGGTATGACTTGTCCAAATAAATGCATAGACTACATTTTCCCTGACGGTGTTGATCCCCGAGATAAAAAGAATCAGAGACTTAGAAGACCAGCTATAGATTGGGGACATTGCATTTTCTGTGGCTTGTGCGTAGAAGTATGCCCAACAGGCGCTTTAAGGTTTTCAATGAAGTATTGGGGTCATAAATTAAATAGGTTGGATCTCATTATGACTCCCGAGGAATATACAATAACCGAAGGTAAAAAAGGTCATTATGAGAACATTTTGGATAAAGTTCGCAAATTGATGCAAACTCATTTGTTATCGATGGCCGCTGGGGGAGAGTGGGAAGAGATATTAAGAAAGCTCGAGGACAAATGGATTCAATTGTATTACGATAGACTAGATGGAAAGCTAAGTTTAGAGGAGTGGGATAAGAAGGCTCGTGAAATAGAGGAATTAGCGCTAAAAATAATGGAGCAAGTCAATCTTCCATGAGGAGGTGAAATGAAATGGAATTAGGAATATTTCTTCTAGGCGGTTTAGGAATATTAATCATTCTATCAGCCATATTAGCTGTTGAGTCAAAGGAATTAATGCACGCAATATTCTTCCTTGGGGTTTTACTCGTTGTTATAGGAGAAATATACATTCTACTGGGAGCAGAATTCGTTGGAGTATTTCAAATCCTGGTTTACGCGGGTGGAGTCACGGTCTTAATGTTATTCACAATGTTATTTATTCCAAAAACTAAGGATAGATTGGAACAACCTTATATGCGTCGTTATGCAGTAATAGCTGGTATTATTCTTCTCTTGTCTCTCCTATTATCGATAGGATATATAACGGGGGTAACTATTGGGCAAATTATAACGCCACAGCAAATATATTTTAGATTAAGGAAATATTACTTTGCAGGAATTTTTCCAATAGCTCTAATTATTTTTGTTGGCATGGTTGCCTCGTCTTATATTGCAAGTGCTCGGAGAGGATGAAACATGGATGAATTATACCTAATAGTGGGAGTATCATTAATCATATTCGTGATGGGGATATATGGTTTAGCTTCCAGAAGAAACGCCATGAAAATGCTCATTTCAGCGGAGCTTCTCATCAACGCAGGACTCCTTAACATTATAGCCTTTCATCATTATTTATACCCTGCTGCAATAGATGCTCAGATACTAGCTATTTTCGTAATCGCAATCGCTGCTGCTGAGGCTGCGATAGGATTAGCTTTATTTTTAGCACTACACAGAATATATGGAGTCCCCGATTTAGACGTAGTTAAAAAGTTAAGAGAAGTGGAGGAGGGAGGTTAAATATGTATATAGAATATGCTTGGCTAATCCCCCTGGTCCCAATAATACTATCACCCATTGCATTAATAATTGGGAAAAAAGTTCCTGGCGAAGGTGGATCCCTAGGAGTAGCTGGAGCCACTTTCTCACTGATCCTATCAATTATAGTAGCGATTGAAGCTTTAATGAATAATCTATGGGGATATAAGGTAGGCTACCCTTGGTTGGAAGTTGGAGACATCATAATAGAGTTCTCTATCATTGTAGATCAATTATCAATTATAATGATGTTGGTAGTCTCTACAATTTCCACCTTAATTATGATATACTCATTTGGCTATATGCATGGAGAAGAAGGGTTACCAAGATACTTCGCTGAGATGTTACTATTCGTCGGTAGCATGCTAACGATTGTTATGGCTGGTAACCTCCTCCTGCTTTTCATTGGATGGGAACTCGTAGGAATATGTTCCTATCTATTGATCGGCTTTTGGTATACGAGACCACCAGCTGCAAGTGCGGCTAAAAAAGCATTTCTTACAACGAGAATGGGAGATATATTCATGTTAGCTGGGATAGCGTATCTCTTCGCAAAATTCAAGACTCTTGACATAATTCAATTAAATGCCCTTGCGCCGGAGGGCCTAGACCCCAGAATGCTTACTCTTGTTGGGATCTTCATCTTCATAGGAGCGATCGGCAAATCAGCGCAGTTCCCGCTAATGGCTTGGCTGTGGGATGCTATGGAGGGTCCCACAACAGTATCCGCTATTCTTCACAGCTCAACAATGGTCAAGGCTGGTGTTTTTCTTGTACTCAGGGTTTACCCAATAATGATTTCTTCTCCACAGACTATGCAATTTATATCTTATATCGGGGGATTCACAGCATTCATAGCTGCAACTATGGCATTAGTAGAATGGGACATAAAGAGAATATTAGCATACTCAACGATTAGTCAAATAGGCTATATGATGGCAGCGCTAGGAGTTGGGGGATACGCTCCTGGATACTTGCATTTGATTAGTCATGCATTCTTCAAGGCTTTATTATTCCTATGTGCTGGGAGCATTGTGCACATGATGCATGAAATTGTGCATGATCCTTGGTTATCAAGAGATTTACGTTATATGGGGGGCTTATACAAGCCTATGAAGACGACTGCTGTAACTATGCTTATTGGCGCAATTGCTCTCGCTGGGATTTTCCCTCTATCTGGATTCTGGAGCAAGGACGCAGTAATAGAAGCTGCATTAGAGGCTGGTGATCCAATTGTATATTGGCTATTAGTAATAACGGCATTTCTAACCGCATTTTACATTATGAGATTATGGTTCTACGCGTTTCATGGGGAATTGAGAGCTCCCAAGATGCTCAAGGAGGAGGGTCATCATGCTGAACGTGAGCATGTGCATCTTCATGAATCTCCGCCAGTAATGACAGTGCCATTAATAATTTTAGCTGCAATTACAATAGCTCTTGGTATAATCTTGCCGTTTTTCAAGGAAGGGTTCTCAGAATTCCTAGCGGGATATCTGGAAAGATATCATATCCGTGTAAACCATGAGGGTATAGTGGAAGCCCATTATGAGCCATTAATGCATGGTTTCTTACCCAAGCAGATCCCCGTTGCCATAGTATCATTAGGTTTCGCACTACTGGGAATTTACATTGCATGCGAAGCCTACATGACTAGAAGGCTTCATGTTGAAAGATTATCTACGGGGGGTCTAGGTAAAACTTTGAGTAAAATACTCGAGGCGAAGTATGGTCTTGATCATTTATACCTACTATTATCTGAGAAATTAGCATGGAAGATAATTTCTAGAGTTGCAGATGCATTTGATAGATATATAATAGACGGCATTGTTAATGCGATTGGACATCTTGGCATATTCATTGCCAAAGCATCGGACTTCTTTGATCGCTTCGGTATCGATGGTTTAGTAAATGGCATTGGGGATGCATTGAAGTGGTCTGGTGGTAGATTAAGGAGAATTGAGATTGGTATAATCCAACTTTATGTGTTATGCATCATAATTGGGTCTATTTTCATCGTTATTTATGGATTAGTGATTTTAGGTTATGTGACTCTCCCATTTACTCTATTTTAGGGGTGAGTAAAAGTGGAAGTGTTTCCATATGAATTATCAATAATATTGTGGCTACCTATTTTGGCTTCGCCAATAGCATATTTAGTGGGTCTAGCGAACAAGAAAGCCTCAAGATGGTTTGCCATATTGATTACTTTCATAGATTTCATATTGTCAATGCACTTAGTACTAGCATTTGATATTTCCAAGGCCGGCGAATTACAGTTTGTTGAGTATTATGCATGGGTTCCAAGCGTAGGCATAAGTTACTTTATTGGTGTAGACGGGCTAAGTATGATAATGGTTCTTTTAGTAACAATTCTCTCGTTAGCAGCAGTTGTTGCAAGCAATCACATTCATGATGGTGAGCATCTCTATTATGCATTATTCCTACTAATGGAAACTTCCCTTATCGGCGTCTTTGTATCGTTTGACTTATTCCTATTCTATGTATTCTGGGAGTTAGTATTAGTCCCAATGTATTTCCTAATAGCCATTTGGGGAGGCCCGAGAAGAAAATATGCGGCAATAAAATTCTTTATCTACACCCATGTTGGTAGCGTAATAATGCTAATATCATTCTTTTACGCGTACTGGGTCTTTGCACTTCATACGGGGGTTTATACATTTAACCTCATGCAATTAATAGGTGTAATGCCAATTAATGGAACAACATACAGTGTTTCGATGTTTCTGGTTAGAGATCTACAGATAATCCTTTTTATAGCGCTATTCATAGGGTTTGGAATAAAAGTTCCAATAGTGCCTTTCCACACATGGTTGCCAGATGCACACGTTGAAGCGCCTTCACCTATTTCAGTAATCTTGGCGGGTGTGCTACTTAAAATGGGAGGATACGGTATATTGCGAATAGCAATACCACTACTTCCAGAAGCTGCGAAATTCCTAGCATGGTATATTGCTATAATGGGAGTCATCAATATGTTTTACGCCGGCTTTGTTGCAATGTGGCAACTGGATATTAAACGATTAATAGCTTACTCAAGTATCGCTCACATGGGAATAGTTGTGCTTGGTTCTGTTACTGGAAATGCATTAGGAGTAGCTGGTGCGATCTATATGATGTTTGCACACGGGTTGATCAATGGACTATTATTCCTCATCGCAGGGGTATACAAACATCATGTTCATTCTAGGGAGATTCCAGATATAGCTGGTCTGACGAAACAAATGCCCTTAACCTCAGCTTTTCTGGTAATTGGAGGCTTTGCGGGTCTTGGTCTTCCCGGACTAGCAGCGTTTGTAGCTGAATTTATGGCCATTTTAGGAGCATTTTACACGTGGGGATTAAACATAGCCTACGTAGTATTTGCATCTGTTCTTAACGCTGCTTACATACTATGGGCTATTCAGAGAATAATCTTTGGACCGCAGAAAGGTAGCGAGGAGGAGATTAAGGATCTATGCAAGCCAGAGATCATCTCGTTTACATTCCTGACGATACTTATAGTACTACTCGGAGTGTATCCAC
>JAHKLF010000035.1 GCA_029856615.1 Candidatus Njordarchaeota archaeon | reverse complement strand
GTTATAAATGTCATACGGTGCGTCATTTTGTATATAGATTGTTAGATTTGACTTGTTTGTCTTTGAAATATTCAGAAGGAAAGGCTCAAAATTCGCTGTAAATGAAAATGCGGGCCTAGCATGCAATGTTACGCTTTCACTGTCAACTACTTCATTCTCGTCAACGTTTAATATATTTATAACTAGACTACCCTCTGCATCCTTACCAACAATGCCAACTAAAGTAAAAGTAATGTTAATATTTTTCCCTCCCGCTAATTCTCCTAGTTCAATCGGTACGCCAAAGCTCCAGGTATATGTACCTGTGCCCTCTTCTCTCTCATAATAAATTACATTATCTTTTATTGTCACAAAATACGGCGTAAATATGATCATAGACAAATTAAGAGCCGAATCGCCCTTATTTACTACGGTGAAAGAGACATTCCCTTCAGTATTAGGCATGTAGGTATCTTCCGTGATGGTTAATTCTTCGATTCGAACACTGATCCCTTTCAGAGAGAAATCGAAAAAACTTATAGCATTGATCTCTATCGGCTTGTTCTCAGTATCTGTAGAAGCGTCCAAATATAGAATAGGATATTTCTTAATTTCTGATTTTTTCCACTCTATGCTACTCGCTGGCGCATTTGTGAACTTCAATATGTTGGAAAATGATGAAGCTGCTAGGATTAGAATAATTGCTAATACTAAAAATCTTCTATTAAACCCCATTTTCATCACTCAAATCTTATGGGCTAATAAAGAATCTTATTGGAGGTAATGCTTCAATAAGAATATTCATTTGGCTTTTTTAAATTTGTTCGTACTTCTACCTAAAAGAACTTAAACTCTTGCTGATTAGTACCATTCTTACACCCTTTGGGTGTTAATAACTTGTACAACGAGTCCAGTCTTTAGTGCTAATTTGAAATTCAATAACTCTAAGACCTTGCTAATCCTCTATTATTAATAGTTAACTTTTATACACAACGTGTCAAAGATAAATAAAATGTAGAAAAAGTACATAGCGTGAGGCCTATGGTGCGCTTACCTAATATTATTACCCTACTTGGAGATTTGTTTCAACTCCTCGGAGATCTCTTTACCTTTCTTATCGAAGATGACATAAGCAAACTAAATCCAAAATTAGATGATCTATCCTCCTTAACCAGTATGATTTCAATGATGGGTAATCTGCTACAAGCATTAGGAGCTGCAATGCGAATAATCGAAGCAAGAAGCGCAGAAATGTCCGAAGCTTTGGAGTTTGTCGGAAATATTATGCAGGCTTCTGGGACACTTATAGAATTAACAAATAGGATGAAAGAAGAATAAAAATATGGAAAAGACCAAAAGTTTAAAATATTTAAAACGCTAATATTGAGCTGCTTCCCTTATTCTCTCTGCTATAGGAACCGATATTGCGCCTCCAATGGCGTTTCCGATAGACCACGGAATCACGATCCACCAGAAAATGTATTCCCATAAGTATTCTAACCTGAAGAGGTTCGGGAAGAATACTGTGTATAGTGAAACTTGCATAAAGAATCCTCTTAAGAAACCTACTATGAATCCGTCAATGAATCTAAGACCCGGTATCTCCCAAGCGGCTTCAAATTCTTCTTCACTTATTGTTCTCTTGAATAATATAGCCTTATTAGTGAAGATAGCACGTCCTCTAATGAAAATGTAAAGATCAACCGGAAGCCCTTGAGCGAATGGATATGCCCACCATAGTGGGTTTATGCCGTACCAGCCAATTTCAGATACGATGTTGTAAACGAATAAAGTGAGGGATGCGGCACCTGGCTTTCTAACGAGAGCAATTGATGTAATTAATAAGAGAACATAGGGTACATCTGCTACTGCGAAATTATATGCAAATGGAATGCGATCTGTTATTGGAAAGACGAATTGCCGCCCGATGATTTGTACCCATACCACCATAGCCGCTCCTATCATGGCCATACTTACGAGATCCAATGTGGAATACATCTCAAAGAAACCAATTCTTCCAAGTACAACTAAACCAACAAATACAGCTGTTGCAAGCGCTATAACGATATATAATCTCAGAATAGGTGGTCTTATCAGCTTTATTGTCTTTGGAATTTCCTGCCATCCATACTCTTCTCCAAACTTAACCTTGATAATAAATGTAACATAAATTGGCTCCTTTGGTATCAAATCCGGTGGTGCAATATAGTAGTATAGGTCCCATCTCTGTCCTGGTGCCAAATAAGGCAACTTAAAATATGCTTCCGTACCAGTCCATTCACCGTTAATCGTAATTAAAACTTTTCCTCCTGGACCTATCAGCTGACCAGTAGGCCTCCTAGATGTAACGGGTTCGAACACTATTCCCTCCTCACTTGATCCAACGCCATCCGCTAGAACTTCGATATTAGTCCAGTTCTTAGTTGCTGTTTCAGAAAGAATAATGCTTATTCTAACTGGCACTTGTGATCTTCCTACGATGACGACTCCGTCTCTCTGAGGACGAATGGGGTTACCAACCGGCGCCGTAATTACGACCTCTGGAGGTTGTTCCGCTTGGGCATACAGTTGGCTTGTTTGGATAGCTACAATCGCTGCATATAAGATTAGGGGTAGAATCAGAATAATTGGTGCTAGTGTTTTTTTGTTCATATAACGCACCCAAATATCCGTCTATTTTATCTTACTTCAAAATCACCTTTAATAATTTTTCTAAAAATCAGAATAGAGAATTCTACACTGTCTAATCACTGACTACGTTTGTGCTTTTTCACAAGTTTTCAATATATTTAATATTATAGAATATGTTAGTGTTATTTCATATCAAAAAAAGCAAAAGTGAAATTTTTGAGTCCATGGAAAAATTGTGAAGAAAAAAGTTTTCATATTCTTATTGGTAGTGATAGATAGTACGCTATGAAGGGCAATGTGGATATCAATATCAGCGCTAATCCAAAGACGATCAAGTATATTACATCCAACTTTTTGAATGGTATTTTCCGATAATAAGTTCGATCTCTATAAGCCCTAAAAGCTTTTGTCGTCGCAGCCAGAGCCAGTTGCCTTCCTGATCTAACTGACTCAATAATTACGGGGATAAAAGCTAACATCACTACCCATACGACTCTTAATGCCTCCCACAACATCCTAAGTACGTTTTTCGTGGGTTCGGGCGTTAATCTAAGTCCTCGTGCTCTCTCTGCCGCTAGGACTAAGGTGCTCTTTTCTAGAATTGTTGGTATACTTCTGAAAGTTACTGCGATCATGAAGTTTATCTCCATTGGGAATTTAAACGATCGAAGACCATAAATTATCTCACTTGGATGTGTTGTTGTGATTAGCCAGATAGCTGCGCTTAGGGTTGCAACTAATCTTAGCCCTTGTCTTAACCCATAATAGAATCCTTCTAGTGTGATAAAGTTTAAGTTAAATGCGTACCTCAACGGCGCGGGAAAAACATATATTGCTGTTAGCCCAGCTCCTCGAGTGAATCCCGGGTTGAGAAAGCTTTGTCCCCATGCAACAAGGAGCCATTGAGTTAGAATAACTATTAAAAGAAGCCTCGTTTTATCCTCGCTCGGATTGCTATAAACCCACATTATGATTGTTAGAAAGATGAGCAATAATAATGTGTAAAGCTCCTCAGCCATGGCCGCGCCAATGCTAATGAATAAGACGAATACTATTTTTGGTAATGGATGCATTTGGTGCATAATTGATTTTCTTCTTTCATAGCTGAATAATCTTCTAAATCCAGATAATCCGACAATTTTAAAGATCATGTAAGCTATAAACGCCGGGATAAACGTTAATAGTATAAAGAAAACTAAGATTGCACTTATTAGCTCCTTAATGGCTGAGGGAATAACTGGAGCCAAGCTTGCTAGGAAAGATAAATCTATTTCTACGCTCATCTAACTCCCTCCCACCGTTGCGAGTTTATCTTCTATAGCTTCGCCGCATTTCCAGCAGTAGTACGGATTACTGTATAAAATAGCTCCACAAGCGGGGCACTTCGTTGGTACATTTATGCTTACCTTATACTTCTCTGGAACCTTTATTCCTACTTTCTCTAATCTCTCAAAGAATCCAATTCTTCTTCTCTTAGTTGATAATTGAGTTGCTACAGTGGCGAAAATTAGAGATGCAATTAGTTGATAAAAGCTCTCTGGGAAGTATAAGGTCACTGGATATCCGTGGTATAATGAGAGATAGAGGATATAGGCTATGTAAGTCAAGAAAATTCCGCTCGCTATTGCTTTTTTATCTCTTACCCAGTCACTAACAAAGATCCATCCTAGGATCCATGTAATAATAACTGCTGCTAGATTTGACCCTTGTAACGCTTCCTTATCAATTAATAGTAGCCATCTCACTATGTAATTTATGGCAATTGGGTGGCCTTTGTAGAGAGTAATAATTATTCCGTACTGCATTAAGTATAATTCTCTTACAAAGAATTGAATGATTACTAGCAGAACTGGCAATGTGATAAAGCCGAACCATGTAGCTTTTACATATTCGATTATTTTACCCACTCTTGACCACCTCCATTATTTCCTCTTCTTTCAGGGGAACCTCCATTAGATTAGCCAGGTGATAAACTAGCTCTTCTACTGTGAGCACTGTTGGCATTCCAAATTTTCTTAGGCGATTTCCTATTCTAGTTACGTACGGAGGAGCCAAATCCGTTTCCGCTAGTACATCTTCACGCGAAAAAACATAACGCGTAGGACCATCGATAAGAACCCTTCCCTCCTTAAGAACAATTACTCTCTTTGTGAATCTTGCTATAAGATCCATATCATGAGAAACAACAATAATAGTAGTTCCAGCTTCATTTAACTTCCTCAGCAACTCTAAGTATTTTTTGCTTGCACCAAAATCCTGACCCGTCGTTGGCTCATCTGCAATTATTATCTGGGGCCTCATGGATAAAATGGAAGCTACAGCTACCCTGTGACGCTGGCCTCTACTGAGCGCTCTAGGATGCCTCTTTTCGAATCCTACTAATCTCATCATTTCCAAAGATTCCTTGACTCTCTGTACTATTTCATCTCTCGGTAAACCAATATTCCTGGGACCAAATGCAATTTCATCCCAAACAGTGTTTTGGAAAAGCATTAGATCTGGGTTCTGGAAAATTAATCCAATTTTTTGAGAGAGTTCCCCAACAGACATCTCTAAAACATTTCTGCCAAATACTTTTACCACACCATGACTTGGTCTAAGCAATCCAAGGATGTGCAATAGGAGAGTTGTTTTTCCAGCGCCATTTTGCCCAATTATGCCTACGAATTCCCCCTTATGTATCTTTAAACTAATACCTTTTAACGCAATTGTTCCGTCTGGATACTGATGCCAGAGATCTTTAATCTCGATAACTGGTTCTCTGGTATGCGTATTTGCGTATTCTTCCTCTTCTCTGCTATAAATTTGCTCCGCTTCATGGAGCACTTTAGCATTAGCTTTTGTTTCTAACTCTCTGAATAAAATATCCGCAGCTTCATCGGGAGATAAGGGAGTTGGGATACTCTCATCGATAAGCCCCAATCGTTTCAATCGAACTATCGTTTCTGCTGCCCAAGGCGGTCTTATTCCTATTTCGTATAATAAATCGGGATTATTGTACACTTCCCTCGGCGGTCCATCGGCAATTATCTCTCCATTATTCATGACAAGAACTCTATCTGCGTATTTCGAAACCTCTTCTAATCTATGCTCAATGAGAATTATTAAAGCATTGGTCTTTTTTCTCAACTCGGCAATAGTTTTCAGCACTTCAGCAGCTCCTCTGGGATCAAGATTCGTAGTGGGCTCATCTAAAATCAATATATCTGGCATCATAGCCATGGCAGATGCAATAGCAACTCTTTGCTTTTGACCACCAGACAAACTCATCAAATCTTTTTCCAAAAGGTCTTCTATTCCGGTGGCCTTTATGGCGAATTTTAAACGTCTTTCTATCTCTTCTGGAGGTAACTTTAGGTTCTCAGGACCGAATACGATTTCATCTATTACTGATAGAGTAAAGAATTGCGTCTCTGGATCTTGGAAGACTGTTGCTACATGTTTTGATATCTCTGGAAGCTTTAGTTCTGATACTTCCGCGAGATTTGCCTCTTCATTTTGCTTGTGCGGGATATACACTTTACCTTTCTTTATTCCCTGAATTACATGTGGTATAATGCCATTTATCGTGTTTATTAGTGTCGTTTTTCCACATCCACTAGGCCCTATAAGTAATACAAATTCGCCTCTTCGAAATGTCAAGTTTATATTTTTAAGCACATATTCCTTTGAGCCTTGAAATTTAAACCATAGATTCTCGATCTTGAGGACTATATCATTATTACGTGCTTCTTGCAATGCTGATATCCTCCAGAAGATCTCAATTTAATGGAATTATCTTTTAATAACAATTTTTCGTTGATTATTTAGACCTGCTATTATCTATCTCTAATTATCGGGGATTTAAATGATTAGGAAATTATATATTTACGCATTCATCGTTATTCTAATCATCCCCCTCAGCATACTGAGCACGCCATTATACGAAAAACCAGTCAGTAATAGTACAATGCTAAGAGTAGCTAACGCTCAACAGCCCCTAGGAAAATTAGGAATGATCATCATCTTAGACGCGCTGAATGTAAGTACTTTGCAGCTCGCGGACACACCCAATCTAGATAATTTGATTAACGAGGGTATTGCTTTTCTCAATGCGGAGACCGTCCTGCCTTCGGCAACTACGTCTGCTCATGTAGCAATGGTTACTGGTGCACCACCGGAAATCAATGGTGTTGTTCATACGTATGCCTATAATGCTTCGGAATATCATGAGTTACTTCCAGACGAGACGCCAGTAAGTTATGGTTATATGGATATGCTTCGTGCTAAAACATTACCAGAAGCAGCTAAAGAAGCTGGTGTAAAGGTTGGAATTATCGTAAGTAAGTATAAATTACGTGTGATGGCCGGAAAAACTCAAGCTGCAGATAAATTGTTAATTCTACCAAGTGAAATTGTTGGTGGAGATCCCCACGAGGCAGATTATCCATTTGAGAAAAGATTAGAGATAACGGAATGGATAACAAACGCTACTATTAGCACAATTGACGAATTCTACCAGTATATTTTGAGTGGCGAATCCGCCCTAATAATAACTCACTATGCAGAACCAGATTATATCCAAGGCGCCCTTGGAACACGCCATCCAGACACTATTAGATTAATTGAGTTTTTAGACAGTGAGATTGGTAGAATTATAAGCGAACTAAAGCGGCTTAATTTGTGGCAAAGAACATTCCTCGTAGTAGCTGCTGACCATGGATTTACGGATGTGGATATAAATAAAAATTTGTTGGCTGCGGATGTTAGCCACTTGGGAGCTATTACTGTTGAGCATATAATAGCAGAAACCGCCGGATTATTGCTTAACATTTATCTAAAAAACCCAGATGAAATTGCCGATGCTGTTAGTGCATTGAAAGATCAGCCCTGGGTTAAGAGCAT
This sequence comes from Candidatus Njordarchaeota archaeon, assembly GCA_029856615.1. GTDB lineage: Archaea > Asgardarchaeota > Njordarchaeia > Njordarchaeales > Njordarchaeaceae > Njordarchaeum. Next base: position 2,429 of record JAHKLF010000035.1, on the reverse strand, counting down.
ATGGACAAGATATCCCGTGGACAGTGCAAACGGTACTTTAAAGGATGTTGGTCTTGATATTGATTATGCAGGTGATATTGTTTTAGATATAAAGCCGCCTTATTACGCATCACGATACTTCTCAGTTGGTTGTCATGGTGGTACTGCAACAAAAGTGATACCAATAATCTTCGCAGGCGGGCTTCTTAAGAAAACTACCGTGTCTGAAACGCCAACTATTCTTCATATCGGTCCAACACTCGCTGCATTGTATGGATTAAGTTTGCCAAACGCTACTGTAGAGCCGCTAGATATCATCGCACCAACTGCAGAAGTAAGCATGAAGATAGAGCCTGGCATCGCAGAACCAGACATAAGCGTTAGCGTTGAAATCAATTACACCATCTTAGGCGATGTAGCTAATGCAAAGGCTAAATTGTTTGTCTATGATTCTAATGGTACATTAGCGTACTCTGATGAAAAAGCCCTTGTAACGATATCTGGTTCCGTTGCTTTCGAAATATCTCTGAGTGCCGAAGATACTTATACAATTCATTGTGAGATAGTTGATGAAGAGGGAAACATTCTAGGCGGGAAGGTTGGTACCTTATTAGTAATTGCTGTAGAGAAGCCTAGATTCCCAATTGAGAAAGTCGTGGGTTCATTTGTTATAGTAATCGCTCTATCAGCAATATTGATTGCTATACCAGTAATAACAAAAAGAAAAAAGAAAATTTAGGTCTTCTTTTTTAGCCTTTTTTCCTCTATTATTAGTTTTCTAATATTTCTTCCCAAGTACGCCAATTCTATTAGCATAACCCAAATCATTGTTAGGCTTGATAAACCCCATATTAGTATCTCAATATATTCGGAAATAAGACCGTTTCTTAATGCACTATTTGCCAGTTTTTGTAGGTCTAATTCCCCCCTAATTCCTCTCACGTAGGTTTCATTGAAGGCTCTGTATAAAATTATTCCCCTTGATTGAGCAGGAGCCCGAATGCCAAGGATAAAAGCTATTGTAGGAGCTATGTCTATTATTCTTCCTCCTCCTATTTCACGACCTTGCGCAAAGGGCTTTCCCCACATCCAGAGAGGAATATCAGCCACTAGTGGAGGCCAAACTCCATAGTGTCTGTTACCAATCGCTCCATGATCTGCTGTCACGATGATTACCGTATCTTTCTCCCAACCCAGTTCATGAATTTTATTATATAAATCACCAACTAAGTCCGCCATCGCTTTTATTGTGGAGTAATACTCAGTTGATCCAGTACCATATTGATGCATAATATCATCTGGGTCGATCAGATGAATAAACATCAATAATCCCCTTGTGTCTATTGTCTCTTTGTTATCCTCAATGAAACTCATAGCAGCGCTCATCATTTCGTAACCTCTCCCACCAGAAATCCTGTATGTATTTGCCTCACCTAGTATGCTAGCTAACGTGCTCGGTGCTGCGAAAATTGCTGTAACAATTCCATATTCCTCCGCAACTTCAAAAAGATCTTCTACATGCGGTTCACGGTAGACCCTAAGCATGAATTGTACGCTACGATATTCCGCTGGATTCGATTCTGTACCATGATACTGAGGCCATGTACCCGTGAATAGGGAGACATGATTAGGATAAGTTACTGTAGGATATGTACAAACAATTCTTCTGGCCCATGTACTCTCGTTTCTATGGTTAATAATGAAGTCAGCGTGCTCCCAAAAAGCATCTGCTCGCGTACCATCAAATGTTATTACGATGACCTTGTTAGCTAATGGTTTCTCTCTTGCGACCTCCGCATTGCTCTGCGTCATTAATGATATAGAAGTAAATACTGATGATACCAGTAGAAGTATTAAAATTACTAGTGATATTCTCCTTAGTATTTTTAGCCTCCTCTTAACAGCAACTAATAATAGCAATCCAAAGGGAACTATAATCAAAAATAGAAGAAGCGCAGAATCAAAAATGAAGATTAGAGAGCTTCTGGACAAATCTAGTGTTGATAGATTACTTTCAAGCGTGTATGGGGTTCCGATAAAAGCGAATAATGGGGCTATAAGGAATACGGCATAAGATAACGTGATTAGCCAAAATACCTTAGATTGCTTAAACTGGGATATTTTTAGCATACTTCTACATCTCTGCATAGTTTATAGAATTAGCAAAACCTTTCTGTAAATTTATGGTAAAAAATTTTCGATAGAGCATGTAGAGCATCAGTTCCCGGGTTCCCTCATCCTCGCATCAGAGGAGCAACGAGCTCATCATTTTATGTTCATACTTCTTTATATAGCTGAATAATTATAAAATTAATGATAACATTCACTAAATGGCAAATAGTACAGGAAGAGAATGAGAACGAAAGAAGAATGCGTCGCATAATATTAGCAGGATGATGAGAGGCCTCTATCTGCTATTGTGATGAAGCTCCAAAGGTCTGACTCTCTCC
>JAHKLF010000034.1 GCA_029856615.1 Candidatus Njordarchaeota archaeon | reverse complement strand
TTCCTGGACAGATCCAAACAAACCTAAACATAATAGGAAGTGGCGAGAATATGAGAAAGGAGAAGCAGATGAGTTGGCGATAAAAGTATTTAGAGAGGTTGGTTCCTATGTATTTAAGACGATTAAAAGACAGTCCGAGGAAACTTCTATAAAGGAGATTAAAAAGCCGAAAAAGGTCATTACGGAATTAGCAAGTTATGCTATTGACTTTGATTTTAAATTAGAGAATTTGAGATTTAATCCTCTTCCTCCGCCTATACAAGGTGGAAGGGAATTTTCTAAAGGTCCTATAGAAGCATTTTTAAAAGTAGAAGATATTCTTAGTCATTTCGCTCTAGGAAAAATAAGTATGGATCACGCTGTTAGATCATTAAACTACGCTAGATTTGCCATTATACCATTTCTTGGGTATCCCAAAGAGATATTGAGTAGATTAGATAAATTATATGAAGAGGCTGTTAAGATATTAGAGCGTCTGAGAACACCCGAAAACGTTAAAAGGTGGTTATTAAGTCATGGTCCTCCCAGAAAAATAGTTAAAAAGCTTGACGAGTTCTTTAATAGCTGAGATTTTTCTAGAAATGTTTCCCTGCAATAATATGATCAATGCCCGCAATCTTTCTCAGCTCGAGAAATTTCCATCCCGCATTCTCTATTAGTTCCACTAACTCGCTCAATGAATAAAGGTTTATGCTTAACTGTAACGCGTCGATAAAGACGAGTTTTCCTTCATTTTCAGTGAAAAAATTCCATGTTAAATGGAGCTTTTTGTAATTGGGATCAATTATTCGAGTTAAAAATACATGATATTTTCCTGCGATGTAATATCCCAATTCGCTCTCGCTATATTTTGTAGTCTCCTCGTTTTCTCTAAGAATTATGTCTGAAATGATTAGTAATCCTCCTTGCTTAGTTATTTTAAATACCTGTCTCAGAATATCTTCATCCGTTTCCCGATCGTAATATCCAAGAGACGTCCAAACCAGTAGCACGGCGTCAAATATCTCGTCATATAGGAGTTCATCAATTCTTCGTGCATCTCCAATGACGAATTTTACGTTATCAATGTTCAACTCTTTTGCGTTTTCTTTTGCATCAGCAATGAATTTTGGTGAAAAATCAACTCCAATGACGGTGTAATCCATCTTAGCCAAATTTATTGAAATTCTTCCATTTCCGCACATTAGATCTAATATTTTGCCTTTTTTAATACCATAGTCCTTTAATATCTGAGCTATTACTTCGGCGTCTCTTTTGGCGGTCTTCCATTTGATTTTCATCAAAGCTAGAAATAAGTCTGCTTTATCGATAAAGGTAGTAAGAGGATTATTACTCATCTCTAACACACAGCACGTTCTCCTTTCTTAGAGAGACTATATCCAAGTATTGCCTTATCAATTTCATCAGGTTCATAGCCCTCGATTTTTACCTCTTCCCCATTTTTCTTAACAATAATATATGGAAGTCCTCCAATGCCCTCTTCGAGTAGTAATCTAATAAATGTCTCATCATCTACATTCTTCACATCTAATTTTACTTCATAATTCTTAGGAAGTAAAGTGATGAGAGCTTTTATTCTTTCTAGAGCTTTCTTGCACGGTAGTCCCTCGGCAATGTAAGCAATAATCTCAATTCTTTTTCCTGGCATTTCTTATCACTAGAATTAGCTATAGTCCTCCCACTTATATCTATAGTTTTCTGATCATAACTAGCTTAAAAATGATGCTAGAATAATATATAGAATTACGCATTCTGAAGGAGGGGAAGCGAATATGAAAGTCGAGATGGAGTGTTTAATATGCCTATTAGAGCGAGGTGTAAGAGCTGTTGAACGTTTATCTCCCGAGAATCCCGATAAACATCTCGAAGTCAGTAAGAAGATTCTCCGATTACTCTTAAAAGAATTTAATTTGAATCAAGTACCAGCTTGGATAGGAACAAAACGAGAGAAAATTATTCAAAGAGTCCTAAACAATAAAGATCCCTATCGAGAATTAAAGCGAAAAAGCAATGAAATCGCCAAGCAACTATGGGAAGAACTCAAAAGCAATATAGATCTCTCAAATAGAGATTTTAATACGTTTAGAAAAATGATGCTAAATGCAGCGGCTGCTAATGCTGTTGAATGGTTTATAAGAGGTCATGATTTCTCGTTAGATGCATTCAAACGGGAATTCCAAAATATTGAGGAAAGAGTTGCTATTGATGAAACAAAGGAATTGTGGAAAGATATTCGGGAAGCAAAGTCTCTCCTATATGTATTAGATAACTCCGGTGAAGCTGTAATAGATCTTCACGTAGTAAGATATCTGAGTAACTTTGTTGATGAAATTTATGTGGGAGCCAGAGAAAGGCCGATTATTAATGATATAACGGTAGATGAGGCTTACGAGCTAGGCTTTGGAGATATCGCAAAGGAGATTGTACCAGTTGGATGGTTTATAGGAATCTTCCTAGATAGAGAAGGTGTAACTGCTAATTTCCTTAGAATTTTTAAGCGGGTAGATGTTGTGATAGCTAAAGGAATGGGAGCTTACGAATCTTTGAGCGAGTATACTTTTGATAAACCGGTTTATATCGTATTAAAAGCAAAATGCGCGCCGGTTGCGAGACATTTAAATGTTCCGCATGGGTGGTATGTAATCAAAAGAATGTGAGGTGGAATTGATATGGAGGAATTAAAGAGCAGCCTAAGTCTAATTATTCAAGAAGCAAAGGGGGTCCTTCTTAGAAAAGGCCTAAACAAAGTAGTTACAATTTTAGATTCAGAAGAAAAAGGCGTACCCATTGCACTTACTCTGGAAAATGTCAAACCAAACGTAACGGTTTGGTTAGATAAGAAACTTACTGATGAATTTATGGATTTTTTAAGAGGATTCGCCGATATCTCAAGAGATGACATCGAGGAGATAAGCATATCAATATCAGATACTAATATTAGCATAGAAGTATCAATTAAAGTCGACGAGTTTAATCCGAGAGAAGCACCCGAGGCGATAATACCACTAGGTAGAGAAACGGCAATCGTCTTTACACCAACGCGAGGTTTAGTTATTACTTTTACACTCACATGATTTTTTAGCTTCTTTTTCTGCGCGTCCAAAATTTTCTATATAGTACTCTCACTAATGATGGTTTCCCCATTAAAAGATTAACTCGAATGTCTGCTCTCAATGGTTTTTTTGGCTCGATGATAGCCTCTCCACCTGCTTCTTTGAGGATAAGATAAGGAGCAGCAATATCGGGCATTCGCATAACTCGTCCAATATCCATTACAGCATCCAGTAGATTAGATGCAGTATATACGATTGCTAATCCCGCGGAGCCCAATCTTCTAATCTTGCCGAATCGAAAAATTTCTCGAGAAAATTGTAACGAATAAGCTGATAGAACCTCTATTAAGGCCACAGGAGACTTGGCATCCGTGATCATTAAGCGCTGGATTATGTTGTTTTTTATCAAATAGGCACCTTCTCCAAGCATGGCTACATATTTCTCCTTCAATTCGGGAGCATACACAACAGCTCTTGTAACACTTTCAATGCTGTCTCTCTCTGCATATGCTATGAGAGTAGCATAGTAAGGAATGCCTCTCAGAGCGTTACTTGAGCCGTCAATTGGATCAATTAATATTACTCCCTCTTTAATATCCCCACCGTAATCGGGGTTTTCCTCTCCGCGTATTAAACCGCGAAAACCGAGATTTCTAAGATTCCTGACGATACTCTCCTCAATTATTTTATCGAAGCGAAAGGTTTTATCTCCGGAAATATTTTTACCAACGGTTTCTTTCCCGAATTTTATTATTTCTCGATAATTTATTCTCTCTAAAGATTGGAGAATTATGGTTAAAATCTTATCATGCATGATGTTTAACAATGTGAGGACCTTTTTCGAACTAAATTGAAATTTTCATGAAATAAAAGCCAATCATTATAGCTAATAATAGAGTTAAAATATCAACGATTACCCGTACTAGTAATCGTATATCTCCTCCCTCAGCTCTAACATATAAGAGTTTATTACATACCGCTGCAATTGTTCCCAAAACTATGGCCGTAAGCGCCATTTCAGCATTAATCCTCCCTGCAGAGTAAAGAGACATTATTGATAAAACTACTGCAGCGTTACTAACAAAGCCTCCAATGATGCTTCCTACATATAAACCGAGATTAGGTATTACGTGCTCGAATGCTACAGTAATAAAAACTATAGCAGTGAAAACCAGAGCGAATCTTGTTGCTGTTTTGTAGGATAATGGACTACCTAATTCAATTCTGTGAATCATCCTTCTTAATTTTTTATGGAATCTTAAGTAAGCCACGAACATCCCTACAATGACGGGAAATGCTAAGGCAACGGTTATTCGGCTGATGATAAATAAATCACCCCAAGCTAATATCATGGTTAGGAACAACGTTCTTATAATCATAGTTGTATTTGCTAATAAGACTCCTGAAGAAATTATCTTATGCTCTCCTGTTTCTTCGCCATAAGGATTTTCTTTATATAAACGAACGAGATTAACTGTTACAGCCTCGGAATTAATTACTGATCCTATTATTGAGAACGTTATTAATCCTTGCGCGGGACCTAATTTTCTAAGCGCCATATATGCCAGAAATCCTAAAAAGAGAACAAGTATAAGAAAGTAAAAGAATATTCTTACGTTGATAACGCCAAATATCGGATCAACGATATCTGGTATCAACGGTAATAATAACAGAGCTAGTATACCAATTTGCAGAGCCGACTTAATTTCTTCATATTCTAATGACCTTACAATTTCACTTACGCTTTCCTTAATTGCCAAGATGAATGTAACGAAGATAGATAGAGTTATACCCAGCGTTATTTGATTAAAACCTACGAGTACGCCTAAAAAGTAGGATATAGCGAGCGCAACAGAAGTCGTAATGCCGACATCCTTTATGTAATATAAGAATCGAAATACGGAATACATAAATATTAGAATTATTGTGAATATGGCTCCTAATATTAAAGCTTCTTTGAAGCCAGGCTCGATTGCTAAAATAGCAGTAATGGTGCCCAGGAGTGAAATGAGCCCAAATGTTCTAATACCAGGACGACGCTCGCTTAAGCCTTCTTCACGAGTAAACTGTCTCTCAAGGCCGATTATCGCTCCTACTAGGAATCCGATTATTATCTTAAAGTAGTCACTTTGGAAGATCATAGTTGTATCCATTGCTGATCACGGTGTTTTCTTAAACTGTCTAAATTAGCATAACATTATATAATACCGTTACGTAACTTTTTCAAGTGATAATTTCTAGATAAAAATTTTTAGTGTTCAATTTAATTTGACTGAAAGATATTCCGCTAACTTTGGTGGAGGCAATTGGCAAGAAAATTTCGATTTGTGCTAATGCTAAAGGACATCTGTTTTCCAACGGCGGAAATTGACTTAAGACAAATAATGGTTAGTGGAGGGTTAAGAAAGGCAATTGAAGAATACGTGAAATCTGGCAAAATAATCCCCTTAACGGCAATACAGATTTTTAATAGAGGAAAACTTAGGGGAATCCCCGATTCTGTAAGAATTCTTAGGAGTCTAAATGTTTTTGATGTCGAGTTATATTTTATAACCCCCATTGGTTTGATATGGGAGGAAGAACCGTTAGTTCCGTATAAGCACTGTCTGGACGAGTTAAGTATCGATGATATTACCAAATTTTTCCAAGATTCAAAGACGGATGAAGCAATTTATGATGTATTAGAATCACAACCAGATTTTCTTTATTTGTACGTAAACACGAAGTTAATAAAGTTATTAGACTTGGTAAGCTATATTCCTAAAGATACTGTATGTTTCCTCGTGGCAGACATCGGTATCAGTGTTAAACGGGAGAATATAAAGCCATTATATCCAAGTCCTGCGATTCTGTCTATATTTAAGAAGTATAAATTAAAGATATCATCTGATAATTTTCCAAGCATGATGTTATGGTATATTTCTTTAGTCTTCTCCAGATTGTCGAGAGAAATGAAGCCTGAATCTTTTCTGAACTATTTACTTAACATTAAAAATAATCCAAGTGAATTCTTAAACATGATTACAAGTCCCGAACTGTTATATTATGTAGAAAAGGCAAGAGATCAATCTCTTCTAAGATTTTTTGATCGAGAAAGAAAGAAGAGAGGCGAAAAAGATGCGCAAAAGAGAGATAATTATTAAGAAAGAGAGATGCAAAGGTTGTGGTTTGTGTGTATGGATATGCCCGCATGGCGTCCTAGCTATCTCGAAAGAAGAAATGAACTCTAAAGGCTATCACCCTGTAAAGGTAGTTAATCCAGATAAGTGCGTTGAGTGTCGATTATGCGAATACATATGTCCAGAATTCGCAATATTTCTAGTGGAAAAAGAGGTTATTGAAGCGGTATCCAGAATTGGAGGACAATGAATTGAAAAAGTTATACTACGTCACCGATACATCTAGTTTAATTAGATTATTAAGGAGTAATGAGTTCACTAGATTAGTTAGCACAGCTTATGTAGCTATACCAGAAGATGTTTTAGGGGAAATAAAGGACAAGGAATCACGATTTCTCTTGGAATCTTTTCTTGAAAGAATATCCATAATAAACCCGCCAACAAACATTATTAACTTTATAATTAAGAGAGCTCACGAGATCGGAAGTATTGCCGAAATATCAAAAGTTGATATATCAATAATTGCGCTCGCATATTATCTCAAGGAGAAGAAATATGATGTGATAGTTTTAACAGAAGACTTTGCAATCCAGAATCTATGCAGTGTTTTAGGAATAGCATTTTCTTCAGTTAGACCTAGAAAAATTAAGTGGGTCTTCAAGATTAAGAAGAAATGTAATGTTTGTGGGGAAGTATTCGACGTACTTTTAGATGAATGTCCTATCTGTGGGTCTAAGAATTATAAACTAATCAAGAAACGTACTAGAAAGATTTCCTAAATTTTTTAGGTTTGATACAAATAAATCCCTGTGCTTTCTGACTAAATTTAATAATGAAACCAGCACTTCGTAGTCTCTCGCCAATACCCTTAACAATGCTTTTACCTCGATATTTCTCCTCGGGGCTTCCCGTATATTGGTACAGAATACCTCCAGGGCGGAGTAATCTATATAGCTCTTTGAAGAAACTCTCAGAATATAATTCTCCTGCAACAGAGAAGCGTGGGGGATCATTAATTATTCTATCAAAGCTTTCGTCAGAGAATTTCTCAATGATGGTTGTAGCGTCATGTAATATTATTCTAATTTGTGATAATTCTATACTCCATGGATTATACTCTGCTATCTCGAGGACATTAGCATCCTTTTCGACTGAAATGATATCGCCACCAAATCTACTAGCCCAAATAGCGGTGTAACCTAATCCCGTGCATATGTCCAAAACATCATGTCCGGGCCTTATTTTTAGTAAAGAAACTTTAATTTTAGCATCAATAATGGGTAAAACGTCCTTGGTTCTATGCATTCTTATACCATTTATTTCGATAGTTGGTGCGCTTTTCGGATTCACCGCAATTAGTTGGTAATAACTATTCTCAGATGCCTTAGCTATGTGAATAAAACTACCATCTGACGAAATTGCGTATACGCGTTCTGGTCGCTTAAGTAGTCTCATTAGGCTATTTATAGAGATCACAACCATTTTCTTCATATCTTCATATTGCCATGTAAAATAAAGATGGTCATCCTCCTTCATAGCGATAATATCATCAGATTTTCCCAAACTCAAATTAATCGGGATTTCCTTTCTTCCTTTTTCAACGAATTCAATAATTTTTTCTGCCTCAAAACCCGTTATTACTGGAAATAATTTTGGCTTGAAAGGATATTCCGTAGAGGAATTCATATCTTTTTCCTCGTTGTTATATCCTTAGTATCTTAATCTCATTACTTGAAAGGCCAACGATTACTTCGCACCGCATCACGAAAACTCCATTCTCTAATACTCCAGGAATTTTATTTAATTCAATTTCAAGTGTAGGGGTTATCTGGTCGATATCAAAATATGCATCAAGAATTATATTTCCATTATCGCTAATACATGGGCCAACTTTACCTGAACTTTCCCTAAGAATTGGTTTCCCGCCCATTTTATCAAGAGTTTTTATGACGTATCCTAGTGAGAATGGTAAAACCTCGATTGGGACCGGTACTTCTCTATTTAATTTACGTTCGTCCACGATTATAATACGTTTTTTTGCAGCATAATTAATAATTTTTTCACGAGTAAAAGCGCCTCCAAGTCCCTTTATGATAACTCCCTTATCCGAAAGAATTGAATCGGCACCATCTACAGTTAGGTCTATTTCAGGATTTTCGTAGAGATCAGTGATGGGAATTCCGTATTTTGACATAAGAATCCTTGAATCTATCGAGGATGGAATTCCGATAATATCCTTCAGCAGACCTTTCTTAAGCGCATCGCCCAAAAATTCAATGAAGTACTTTACTGTTGATCCACTTCCTATGCCGAGAACATATCCATCTTTAACATACTCTAGAGCTTTTCTAGCTGCAATAATCTTCATTTTCTCATAATCTACATGCGTCATGATTATCACCAAAAAATATTCGAATTATTCTTAATTATTGTTAAACGATTTTTGATGTGTATTCATCAACCTTTTCGAGGGGACCCTTATTGAGTGAAGAAGAGCGACACTTTGTTGTTGCTGATTATAAGGGAAGCTGGAATATCGGGGCATTTGGAGTAGCAACAGATAAGTTTGTAATTCTGGGTGAAGGCTTCAGACCAAAATTATTAAATGAAATGAAAAAAGTCTTCAAAGTACCCATTATTATACAAAACGTCATGGATGAACCAATCGTTGGAGTCTTATTAGCAGCTAATTCAAGAGGAATTCTTGTACCGCCTCAGATATCCGATATAGAACTTAAGAACTTAGAGGAGAAAACGGGTGTTCCAGTAGAGAAAATTGAGTTTAAAACTTATGAAAACGCGCTTGGAAACATACTACTTGTAAATGATAAAGTGACTTTCATTCACAAGGATATAGCTGAGAAGAATAAACATGTTCTAAAAGTCATCGAAGATGCGCTGGATACTGAAGTCATTACATACAAATTTACTTTCCCTATTATAGGAACTGTTGTCGCCTTAAACAACAAAGGAGCGCTAACTCACCCAATGATGACGGATGAGGAATTAGAATTCATAAAGAAAACAGCAAATGTCAGAGTGGGAAAAGGAACCGTTAATATGGGGTCACCATATATCAGGAGCGGTTTAATAGTGAATTCTCATGGGGTTGTTGTTGGACTGAGAACAACGGGATTAGAGATGCATAGAGCATACGAAATTCTAATAGCAGAAGAATAGCAGTACAAATTTACTGGATAATTTTTAGGTTATTGATCCAGTAACATGCATTTACATTGAGCTACAAGATTCGTGGTTATACGCATTCTTTATTCATTATACGAGCAATGAGGTTATCTCCCTGAGATCGTATATCTTGAGACCGAATTTCTCCTCTATTTTCGTCTTCAAATTCAGTATTTCCTCATCAATAGTCAACAGGTTACCTATAGTGATTGCTGTGGCAACGATTATTTCATCTATTATCTCTAATTTCTTAGGAAATTCTGATTCAAGCTTGTTAACGTTGTCATCGATCTGCATATCATAGGGAATGAAGGCAATTTTTTCATCCTCTTTAAGAATTGATAAATTCTCCCAGAAACTTCTTACAATGCTAAACGGAATAATATCTTTCCTATACAGAGAAATGATCTTAAATTTTGCTTCACAAATGGATATCTCCGCGAAGTAAAGAACGGATAACTGAGAGTATAGATCATCTACTATATCATTTATACTCCCCAGATCAAGTTCAAAGAACGGAAGTAGAAAAGTGGTATCAAGTAATAATTTAAGTGCCACTTTTCATTTCCTCCTCGAATATCTTCCTCAGCTTCAATAATTCTTCGACATCCACTCTAGCCCTCTTTCTGTTGATTAGATCCCTAGGAGTCGGTTTTTTTCTGAATAGAATGACATCATTCTTAATTATGAATTCGACTTTATCTCCCGGCTTCAGTCCGAGAAGATCTCTTAACCTTTTTTTAACGTAGATCTCTCCCTTCTTACC
>JAHKLF010000033.1 GCA_029856615.1 Candidatus Njordarchaeota archaeon | reverse complement strand
TCTTGAACATAATTCGCACCACGTATAGAATGTTGTTAATATCTAAAACATTGTAAAACTATACAAACTTTTCACACTTAGCTATCTAAGTAGTACAGAAAACACATATAAATCTAAAGAGGACATTAAGTTTCTAATCTTCCAAAAACCGATACTCAAATAAAGAATGTAATAAATTTATTAATGATTTTAGACAACTCAGATTCTTTGATACGCTAATACTGACCCTACAGTTATAAGTGATGCCGGCATGAAAAGAGTGCCCCCTGAGATATGCGCTATATGTAAGGGAGCTAGAAAACTTTGTGGAGCTAGTATATGCCCAATATTGGTGAAACATAGCTACCTGATCGATAAGAGATCAATATTTAAGAAAAAGAATTTCGACACATTTTCTCCTCCAAGCATCCTAGTAGGAGAGTATGGTTATCCAATAGTCAATGTAGGACCCGTATCGACCATAAACTTAATGGAGAAGAATAAAACATTAATCGAGGACCCTTCAAATTGGGCAAGAAAGCATCTTGGCCTCGTTGATATTCTCAAAATAAGACTTTCAACCATTTTTTCATTCGATAAAAAGAGAGTTACGTATGTCAGAGAAAAGGAAGATATCATTAAAGATGTAGCGATAAGTCTGAGACCCGTAGATTTAGAGCTATCCTTGAAAAAAGAACCGAGAATTAGAATACGTTTAGATGCGGATATCCCGCCTGTGGCAGCAACTGCGCCGCTAGAGAGAGCAGAAGTTACAAGCAACCCTATTACAACCCGGAAAATTGAGAATGCTATAGAGGAAAATGTTAAGACAAATATTATTGTGCCAGAGTTATACATGTATGGATACAGTTTCTATTATATTCAACGCATATTCTCAGCCGGATTATTAGGAGTAAAGTCCAGAAGAAAATTAGTCCCAACAAGATGGAGCATTACCGCAGTTGATAGCATCCTAGGGAAATATTTCTTAGATCACATTAAACACTATGCACCTTTAGGAGAAGCAGAGTTATACTATTGGGAGTATCTAGGTAATAAGTACTACCTATTATTAATACCATCAAGATTTTGGTCTATGGAATTGTTTGAAGTATGGTTACCCAATAGCGTTTGGGTAAAGTACGGAAGTAGGCCTATCATTATAAGAAACCATGAAAGTTATGATGGTAAACCTATTAAGATGGATGGCGGATATTATGCCATTAGAACAGGAGTTTTAGAGCATCTATTTAATAGAAAAAGAAAAGCTGCTCTTCTAGCGATTAGAATAGTAACACCAAGATATTTTGCACCCGTTGGAAGTTGGCAAATACGCGAAAGCGTTAAATTAGCCTTAGCGAGTGGATTGATTAGAAAAGGAGAAGTTGAAGAATTAATAAAATTAATTGAGGAACGCGAGAAACATAGTTTAAGAATTGATATAATTCGAGAATCTTGGTTATTAAAGAGATTAAAGACATTAACTTTAGATGCATTTCAGATATAATCTTCCAAAACTCTAATAATTGTTTTAACGCCCTTGAATCTTCTAATAATGTTCGCTATCGAGAGAACATTCTTCAACCATGAATTATCGTTTTTTAAACCAATTAATAACTCAATTAGTTTTTTATCGATCTTTCTGAGATAATAACCGATTTTAAGTTCTTGTATACGCTTAGCAAGTGCAATCTGTTCAAATTGATTTGCTGTGGGAATTCCAATGAAAAAAGCCCCAACTGCTGCGGCATCAAATACTTTATTCATGCCCACATGCCCAACAATTATATCAGAGGCTATCAAATAATCATCTATACGAGGTATCCACGTCCATATCTCTATATTTTCCCCAATCCTATGTATTCTTAACTTACGATCTGGAGATGCCATTGTTACGACTATCTTTTCATTCTTTAAACGCTTTAAGTACGGAAGCAACCTTATTATATCGTTAATAAATTTTGTTCTAGCTTTTTTTACGCCACTGGGAATGAATAATATAAGATCTAGATCTGGGGATACTCCAATGCGCTCTTTTGCTTTTTCTTTCACTTCTAAAATGTTATTCTCTTTTATAGAGAATTCTATTCCTTCCGATAATATTGGTCCTGTAAATATTATATTAGGTATAGGATGCTCGGGTAATACTCTTTGATAAAAGGTGAATGGCGGCGGTAGATCCGGAAAGAATACCTTCTCGCATTTCTTAGCCAAATGCTTTAAATAACCCCCAAGAAGCCTTAGGGGTATTCTTACGGCATTAGACTTTACTTCTTTCTTAAGATCAAAAAATAGACCGATCATGAAAGCTGGTATTCCTAGTCTGCATGATGCCTCTATTGTAGATGCTCTGATATCCGAGATTGCGATTTTAGGCCCAACTTTTTTTAGAATATAATATTCTGATACGAGATGATGAACTGCTACTCCTACACCCCAGGGAATTCTTAACATCGTTTTTTCATAGCTTATTCCTCCATCCCCTGATTGGTGCCAAGCCAGCTCAGGTACTCCTATTGTGCATTGACACTTTCTCTGCAGGTAATTGTAAGCTGGCGTATTTGAATATGTAGAGCATACTATTTGATGCCCCCTCCTTCTTAATTCATCAATTATCCTACCACTTCTCTTAGCATGGCCAAGTCCAATTCCATTTATTCCAAAGTATATCTTAGCGATTTTGGTCACCGTCACTGATTGTTATTAGTGAAATAATAATTCGCTGGATTAACTCTCTTTATACCTATGATAATCATCTTTTTAATTCTAGTTTACTCTTTAAATCTCGTAAAATTAGTGAAGAGGTCATAATGATGATTTACTGGCATGATCTTACATGGGAAGAAATAAAAGAAAGACTTAGAGAAATAAAAGCTGTACTTTTGCCCATCGGGAGTTGTGAACAACATGGCCCCCATTTACCTCTAGGCACTGATACTTATAGCGTTATTATCCTCTCCGAACGCTTAGCTGAAAACTTAAAGGGGAAAGTTTATATATTGCCTCCAATTTGGTACGGTATTTCTCCACATCATATGAAATTCCCAGGAACTATTACAATCTCCCCCCAGACATTAGCAAATTTCGTTTTTGACATAGCATCTAGTCTTAAGTACCATGGAATCCAGAAACTTGTTATAATTAATGGTCATGGAGGGAATATCCCTACTTTAACTGACGTTCTAAGGAGAATTAGGGATGAATTAGGAATTGAGGTAGCCCTAGTTAATCCATGGATTCTGATAGGTGACATAATTCAGAAAGTACTTGAAACGGATATTTGGGGTCATGCATGCGAATTTGAAACAAGTACAGCTCTTGTTGAAATACCCGATAAAATCCGAATCGATAAAATAAGAAAGCCGACGCTTAAAATACCGTCTGTGCGCCATATCGCTGTATGGGAGAAAAATCGTGTTATCACTCCTTGGAACACAGACGAATTCACGGATACTGGAAGCATCGGAGATCCTACCAAGGCATCTAGAGAAAAGGGAGAAATATTATTTAATGCTATGCTCGAACGAACACTAGAGTTTATAAAAGATTTTATAGGAGAAACTGAAGAAAGACATGAATCATGATTAACGCAAGGTCGCATTCAATGAATAAAATATTCCGTGGTTACTTAGAATATTAAAAGGGGAAATGAAGAATTATCTTGCAGAAATAGCTGTTTATCTCCTTCGAGATGGAAGATATATAATCTATTATGGAGATCATGTATTCATTGATTCACCGAACGGTGCTCTAGCTTCCATTCATGTTCATCGAATGGATCTTCCAATTATTAGCTTAGAGGATTTTTACTCAGTACTTATGAACCATGAAAGGTACTTTGGAATACTGACTCCAATAGATGAGTTTGCATTATTCGTGCAATATTCTTTTCGAAGAATCTCACATTTCAGGGACACAATAGAAATTATCGATTGTATAAGGCATATAGCGAAGACAAGTTTTGAAACTGCAAGTTTAAGAATAGAGGAGGACGAATATATAATTGGCCTCCATAATGATTTTAATACCCTTATGAGATTTAACGTTAGATGGAATAAAACGCTTATCCCCTTATTTTAGAATATCATTTGAGTTAATTAGCATCTAAAATTGGGTTTTCGTGATGCGGATAAAAGCTATCGTCTTTGATCTGGATGGCATTTTGATTTTCCCAGATTTCTCATTATTCATAAAAGCACGAGAAGAGATCATAAATTACCTCACATCGCTTGGAATTATAATCGATGATATTTCATCACCTTTCTTTAAAAAAGTTTACGATATTCTCCATAACGAATTCGGATCTAATGAAATTAAGATCCGAGAGATATGGATTAAGATCTCCAGAATTGCCGAAAGATACGAAATGCAGGCATTAAGAACAGCCAAAATATTGCCGAAATGTCGTGAATTGTTCTCTTTTATCAAATCATTGAGCTTAAAAATCGCCATCTGGACGATGAGTTGTAGGAGATACGCTAGGGAAGCTTTAAAGAAACTGAATATTTACGATTTAGTAGATATTTTAGTCTCGCGAGATGATTTTATTAGACCCAAACCTTATCCAGATGGATTAATCTTAATATGTAAGAAACTAAATATTAAATGTGACGAGTGTATCTTTATCGGAGATACTGAGTTAGATATAAAAGCAGCAAAATCCGCTGGCGTAAAACCAATACTATATCTTAGAAATGACAAGAAGAAACAGACATTAGATTGCGAAGTAATAGAGTACTTAGATGTCGAAACTTTAAGTCGATTAATATCCTCCCCTTAAGTAATTCAGTCATTATCTTGGCATGCTATGAAATCAAAAGAGATGATTCATGTGGCTAGGCATGTAATTATGTGTTGTGGTGCAAAGGTGGAAATAGTAGGTAAAGAAGTAAAAGTATTAAGCGAACCATTAGTATGTTCTTGCCCTTTAATGGAAAAATTATACAATGTTAAAAATATCACTAAAGAAACGGTAGAGCGAATTATGCGATTCAAAATCGAGAAATTTGGTATAGCTACATCACAACGCAAATTCGATTGCTCCTTAGTCGTTCCTTATGGAGCTTCTGAGATGATAAAATGCTGCTTAAGAAAAGGTATATTTGATTGCGCAGTACTCGTATGTGATGGAGCGGGAACAGTAATTACAAGTAATCCAGATTTAGCACAAGCAATAGGAGCTAGGTTAACAGGCATCATTGAAACTAGTCCTATACCCCAAATCATTCAATACATAAGAAATAACAATGGTTATGTGTTAGACGAGGAAAATGCCTCAATAGATCAGTTAGGAGGAGTAAAGAGAGCAATAACAATGGGATTTAGGAAAATCGCTGTCACAATCGCTGGGTTTAATGCATCATGTATAAGCAAAATAAGAAAGATGGAGAAAGAAAATGTAGAAATTACGATCTTCTCGGTCTGCAATACATGCGTTACTGAGAAAGATATAATCCACATCCAAAAAAGTGACTTAGTATGGGCAAGTGCTTCAAAAATAATTCGGGAAATCATAGGGCAAAAAGCAGTGTTACAATTAGGCATAAGAATTCCCGTCTTCGCGTTGACTAATAGAGGTAAAAAAGTCATTCTCTCCTATTTAGAAGAAATCAGTGATACTTTGTTAATATCGCGTGTAAAACTTCCTTATATCATTAGCGAAAAACAACCTAAGCTTCAAGAGTGAAAAATAATGAAAAGAATAAGACTAGAAAAACTAGTTAGAGTAGTTATAAGCGCTATCCAAAGAGTATTAGGCGATAATGTAGTAGCCTCTGCATTTTTTGGCTCTATATGTTTTCCTGAGGAATACGTCCCTAATTTAAGTGATATAAACGTATGTGTGATTACAAAAGAAGTTGTGAGAGATCTATACTTGGCAATATTTAAATTGAAGACTCTTTGCTGGGAACGAACAAAACTGCATTTTTCATTTGCTATTTATCCCGAACGATTATTTAGAGAATTCTACTTCGAGGGTATTCCCATAGCTATTTTGGTTGCACATTCTTGTCAATATATCCTCGGGGGAAATTATTTAAGCGACTTAAAGAAAAAACCGTATGGTTATGGAACATTAGCAATAAATTACTCTTTATGCAGTTCATTTACCGCTATATCCCTCGCTATCGAGAAATATTTGAGTCAGATACATGCTGAAGCTATAAGACATGCATATCATTCAGCGAGACATTCATTACGTGCTTTAATACATCACGAAACAAAAAAATTCCCGCTGAATGATAAAGAGATATTAAAAACGCTAGAAAAATTAGGGGATAAGGATTTAGTTGCAACTTACAAGGTTTTTATGATACACAAGAAGAAGGCACTATTAATTCAAAGCAAGGTACGTAAGAAACTAAAAGTGTCGTCTCCAAGCATTCATAAGCTTCCACTGGATGCATTGCTCATTGAGAACATAACGTCAAAACTCATTTATAAAGCATACGAATTAGTTAGAGATGTGTGGAAAAAAATACATGGAGCATCATTAAAGTCTTTAGATTATATCATTAAGCGCTCTATAACGCTAAATGCTCTAGAAATTTCCCTCAGATGCCAGGATGATAAACCTATTCTAGAAATCTTTGATGGTGAGGAAACCCATACTATTCCTCTCACTCTCTAGCTTGTAGAAAATGATTATTAACTTGTTTAAAATTTCTTCGCCATGATACTTCTTTATGATGCAGAGATATTAATTTATATAGCATTATCCTATTATCTTCTCCAGACTTAATTTTTAAACTATATTTTCTTTCAACTAATTAGAATTATCAGCTCACAGAGGGGCTCAAAATTTTGTTCAAAAAAAGTAAAGATAGAATCAATTACGATTTATTATTAGATGTAATCATCAAGATCGATATGTTTAGGGACATGAAAGTTACTAATCCTCAAGCATTAGAAAGAATGCTAATAAAAACGGGAGTAAAGGGTCTCAGAGAGGAATTAAGGATTCTTCGCAGAGAGGCTTCCAGAATATCCTCGGCGGTATCCTCGAATAAAAAGTTTATAAGATACGTTAGAATGGCGCTTATCCTTAAGATGGCAGCTGTTACAGCTGTTCTTTTAATAATAGCTTTAGTGATTCTAACGCTTATAACCGGAAATCCCATATTCGCATCCATTGCTCTTTGGTATCCAATACTCTTAGTTGCGATCGTAATTATACCTAATGCGTACCTTATAGTTGATTATTATGCTAGAACAGAACTTCAGATAATGAAAGAAAGAAAGGCACGAGGCTTAATAAGAAGTTATGAAAAATTGCGTGAGTTAAACCAGGGACTGATAAATAAGCTAATTGAAAATGCTCTTATAGACAAAAAGCATCCGAAAAAACTCAGATTTAAACTCTGGCATCTGGATTATGAAGGAATAAGAATAGTGAGAAGACCTTGGCTTTTAGGAAAATACTGGGTCGTTGAACCCGACATACCTATTCCCGAGGAGGAAAGAAAATGATCACCGTAGCTTTGGACTTCTGGCATTTTAAAGCACTCGTCAGCGGCATAACAGAATTAATCGATTTCGCCGAATGGCTTGCTACTGAGCGTAAATATGATATATTCCCAATAAAATTCAGTTATGTAAAAGAAGATCTAGAAGGTATTGAAATGTTATTCATATTATCGCCAGGATATGAAGTTCTTGATCACGAAATAAAAGCTATATGTGAATGGGTGAAGGAAGGAGGGATCCTTCTAGTCTCACGTCCTATTGGAAAAGTTGATATAATAAATCCTCTATTGGAAAAATTCGGAGCAAGGTTCACTGGAGAAACAGTAGATAGCTGGGCGTTCTATGCTGATATTCCTCCAGAGTTAGAGGAAACAGATGAACGCTATAAGATCTTGAAAAATTTCATATCAGATCATCCAGTAAATACAGGACTAAAAGCCGTAGCCGAGGGAGGACCTAAGGATAAAAACTATCCTTATATTATAGAAATCGAGGACCCAAAAGAATGGCATATAATTGGAGCCGCAACTAAGAATGGAAGACCAAGACCAACTGCTGTGATAAAAGAAGTGAATGATGGTTTAGTGACGATAGTAGGTTCTGTATACTTGTTCTATAAGTGGCATTTTTGGCTTAAACATAAGGAATTAGAGAATCAAGAAGACTCCTACGTGACTAATTATAAGTTTATAAATAGGCTCTTGGACTACTTTGAAGACCATTTAAAGAAAAAAGGTAAATTAGAATCAGTTGAAACGGATAGTTAGTATATCATTTAGATTATTCTAAAAATTCATCGCTTTAAGCATATCCTCGGAAATATCTCATTTTATATACTTAAATGAAGAATATCCAAAAGAACTTCGCTCCTAAGAAAAAGAAGGAAATAAAAAGACAAAAATTGGAAGAATTTAGGCTGGTGGAATTTCCTTGTAAATTGTTGAGACATCAATTCCTCTTCTAATGTTGTATACGTAGTAACCAGCGAAGATGATCATTCCTATGCCTTCCCAGACCATGTATACTAAAATACCTAGGGGATCTAGAGTCGTAGATGTAAACCAGAATATGTAGGTCCACCAAGTAAATGCGATCCAACCAATAATAGTTACTATTGGAATACCTGCAATCTCAAGCTTAAGACCCTTTTCGTATATGTCTGGTCGTCTGAATGGGAACATTATCGCGGTTAGCGCAACGAAGAGATAACGGAATATCGCCAGGACAGTAGTATCTACTAACATTGCTTGGACATTAAGTACAGTACCAACTACGCTAATGTAACCAACAATGCTTGTGAAGATTACAGCTATATAAGGGCTATGGTATCTATTAACAGCTGCGAAGATCTCTGGGAAGAATCTATCGAAAGCCCATGCGAATACTGTTCTGCTACATACTAATAGGAATGCTGGAATATCGTTCATCAGCCAAATGGCTCCAGTAATTGCAATAAAGAAAGCAACTGCTCCCATCTCGTGAACAAGAACAGCTGCGAAGAAGGGTAGCATTCCAGAGGGAAGTGCCGTCATTCCATATCGACTAGCTAACTCGGCAGCAGCATCCGCGTTTAATGTTACAAATGTGTAAGCACTGACAAAGTTTCCATAAGCAGCATATACCGCCCAGCTTACTACAACATAATAGGCGGCAATAATAATGGTTCCAATGAATACTCCTATCATAAAGCTCTTACTCGGATCTCTTACTTCACTGCCCACAAAAGCAGTTGCCGTGAAGCCAATGTATGCCCATGTCGCTGGAACAGTCGCTTGCATTGTTGCCACGAAGCTCTTACCAATCCCGTATTCCTCTACGCTCCAACCGTACTTCTCAGCGACTTCAAAGACTGCGTCCCAAGATCCGGCTCCGAAGAGACTCTCCCATTTAGCCTTAGCAACACCCATTCCGGATGCGAACGCCCCAAGAGTTAGAAAGCTTCCAATTACTGGTATGATTAGAAGAATGTTCATGATCAACGCATACAATCTCAGACCTAGGAGACCAACTATTAAGAATATTGTAACCAAGACGAATCCTATAGCCAACCATGCAACTGGATCGGACATCAGCCAAAGCCCTACATTTTGAAGCCCCTTATCACCTAAAGCTAAACCAGCAGTCCATACGGATAGTCCCCAGAATTGCACGTCTACAGCTGCAATTATGCCGTACGAAACAGCTTCTGTGTACCAGAAACACCATGATGCGAGGAACCCTATGGTTGGATCTAGGACTCTCGTAATGTAAATGTAGTCCCCACCAGCTCTTGGCATCGCGATGGCCATTAATGCGATCGTTAGTCCTAGGAGAATTGTTGGTATTCCTGCAATTACGAATGCTAATGGGACATTTGCACCTGGGTAGTATACGGAGGCTTGCACCGAGAAGAAGTTGATTCCTCCACCTATGACGTGACAAAGAACTATCGATAATGCGCTAAATGGGCCGACTTCTCTTACAAGACCGGAAGCCCTTCTTACGAATACAACTTCTCCTACTTCTTCTCCCATGAGCATAACCTTAAAATATTTATTATTTCGAACGAAAAATTCGAAAGATTTTGAAAAATAGTTCAATATACACTACGTAAAATAACTTTAAAAATTTTTCTTCCACTTCATGTAACTCTATATATTATAAGATAATTACTGGTTAATAATGCTAAAAAATGCCAAATAGGAGAACGTGATTAAAGTTTTTCCATCAACAAAATTTATCAAAAGATTTTGTCAATAAATAACCAAATAACGCTGTTTTTTAAGAAAAAATTATAAAATGTAAAATATTATATTTAATAG
>JAHKLF010000032.1 GCA_029856615.1 Candidatus Njordarchaeota archaeon | reverse complement strand
TTTCGTACTTTCTCTTGGGGTATCCTAAAGGGTTCACTGTTAGCCTTTTTTTCTCTTAGTATTATATTGCTAATTCTAATGATCTTTGATTTATCCTTTATAACGTTCACTGAATCTTCACGAATCATCCTTTTATTTAGCTTAATTGTCACTATTATTAGTGCTTTTTCGGAAGAGTTATTATTTAGAAGTTTTCTTGTCGATATCCTAAGAAGTTTGGGCACAAGGAAAGCTATAATTATAGCCTCATTGTCATTTAGCATAGCTCATGTATTCAATTTAGGATACAATTTCTTAGCGGCAGTTAACCTCTTTCTAATTAGTATTATACTCTGCTACTTCTACATCCATGATGAACATCTTGGCGTACCAGTAGGATTTCATACATCTTGGAATGTAATTATATATCATATCCTCGGATTTGAAGTATATGGTTATGCTAAACCATCGTTATTCAGTACACGAGTAATATCCAACAATTATATCATAACTGGTGGTGCATTCGGAATCGAAGCAAGTATCTTGACAACATTTTCATGGGCAATTTTGTTATGTCTCGTAGTACTGATAAAAAAGAAACAATAAATTATTAGGAAAAACTGAAATTTCAGCGGTAATAACATAATATTATCGGGTTAGTAATGAGAATTATCCAAAGGGAAAAAATATTTATATACCTTATAACGCTGTTATGATAAAGCAGAATTGGATATCTATACGAGGTTGCTGAAATGAGTAGTAGAATACCACTACCATACAGTCCCAAAATTATTGAACTTTTTAAACACCCAAAGAATCTTGGTCCACTAGAAGACGCTACAATTGTCGCTAAAGCTGGAAGCCCAGCATGCGGAGATATGATTCACCTATACTTAAAGATTGAGAAAAAGAATGGTGAAGACATAATAGTCAAAGCAACGTTCGAAAGTTATGGTTGCGCGGCTAATATAGCTGCTGCTAGTATCTTAACTGAATTAGTTAAAGGACTTTCTCTAAAAGATGCTTGGAAAATAAGCTGGAAAGATGTTGCTGATAAACTTGGTGGTTTACCGCCTATAAAATATCATTGTAGCATATTGGCTGTCGGTGCCTTAAAACGGGCCATAAGGGGATATTACAAGAAGATAGGAATTCGTCCAGAGTGGTTGCCAGATGAACTGACCGTCGATGAAAAACAAGCGCTTGAGGAAGAAGAAATGATAGAAAAAATCTATGGGCCAATGATGAAAAGTCTTAGTGAGAAGAAATGAAAACTATTGATCTATTGACCAAAAAACCCGGATGCGTAGGACATCCCGTGGTTAGATTAAATACTCTATTACGCGATGCGAAATCTAAGGAACAAGAAATAAAGATCATATTTAGTCCAAAGGAAATTCCCACTAAGGTTATTGAAATATCGCTTAAAAAGCATGGTTTTGAGTTAATAGGCATAGAAAAAAATAATGCATTCGCGGTGGCGTATGCTAAGATTAAAAAATGAGAAAATAGCTCTTTTTCCTATAATTCTCCAGAGGGAGTAGTTTGTCGATCAGGGACTTACTTAAAGCACACGGTAAGCCGCCTAGGGAAGTATATTTCGACCTTGAGAACTCTGGCTTAGTTCCACCTGAAGTTGTAGATGCCATGCTACCTTATTTTAATCGGATAGGTTATGGCCATCCTTCAATAACTCATAAAGTTGGATGGGAAGCATACGAGATTCTCTATGAGACCAAAGAATTAGTGAGTAAAACAATCGGAGCTAGCTCTCCAGAAGAAATCGTAATTACTCACAGTGGGACAGAAGCGAATAATCTAGCAATTATGGGATTCGCATTGGCTAATCGAACGAAAAAAGGGAAAATAATTGTCTCTGCTATAGAGCATCTCAGTGTTATTTTCCCAGCAGAAACGGCATCTGAGCTCTTTGGATTTGAAGTATTAAGGATACCCGTTGATACAGAAGGTTTCATAGATCCAGAAATATTCCAAGCTTATATCGATAAGGATACGTCCCTTGTGAGTATTCAGATGGTAAATCACGAAATTGGAACGATTCAGAATATAAAGGAATTAGCAGAAATCGCGAAGGATACAAATCCTAACGTAATTTTCCATACGGATGCAGCTGATGCCTATGGAAGGATAAAATTTAGAGTTGATGATCTAGGAGTCGATCTCTTAACAATCAGTAGTCATAAGATTCACGGACCGAGAGGCGTGGGCATTCTGTATGTTAGAGAGGGAGTTAAATTATCTCCCATCCTACGAGGGCAATTAAGCGTAGAAAAACTTTGGCCTGGAGTTGAAAATATTCCATTAATAGCTGGATTCAAAAAAGCTGTTGAGCTAGCGTTCACCAACTTTGATGCTAATGTATCAAAAATGATGATATTAAGAGACATGCTCTTAAGAGGTATTCTGGATAACGTGCCGGATGTTCTTGTTAATGGTCCTATTGGAGAAAAAAGAGCTCCCGATAACATTAATGTGAGCTTTCTTTACGTCGAAGGAGAAGCAATAACTATCGAGTTTAGTCTAAGAGGGATCTATGTGTCAAGTGGCAGTGCATGTACTAGCAGGATTTTAGAACCAAGTCATGTCCTATTAGCGATTGGTAGAAAACACGAAGAAGCTCATGGAAGTATATTATTTAAAGTATCAAGATATCATAATCGAGAGGATATTGCTTATGCTTTAAGTCAGATACCGGAGGCTATAGATAGGTTAAGAAAAATTAGTAGTCTTAAGCCAAGAAAAATTTAGGCAATCATTCTTTATCGAATTAGTTGTTTATTATATCTTCCGACTATCCTAATTATTAAGGATAACTATTTGAATCAGGAATTTTGTTTTCTCAATATCTCCTTTAAAGCATTAACAAAGTAATCTATCTCATCATGTGTATTGTATATATAAAAGCTAGCTCTGACAGATCCATTCTTTAAATTGAGTCTCTCATGCAATGGTTGTGCGCAATGGAAACCGCTTCGAACAGCTATGCCGTATTCATCCAGATATAATGCAACGACATGGGGGTCCATATTCACTAAATTAAAAGCGATGATTCCGCCTCGAACTTCAATTTCTTTTGGACCATATATAATTATTTGATCTCCAATCTCCTCATTCAATCGTTGCAAAGCATATCCTGTGAGGTCCATTTCATGATTTCGTACATTATTCATTCCTATTCTCTTGAGATACTTAATTGCTTCAGCTAATCCAACGCCTCCAACAATATTTGGAGTACCCGCCTCAAATTTCCAAGGTAAATCGTTCCATTTAGCCCAACAGTTACCTTCTAAATCACAATGAACTTCTCTGATCATGTCTCCGCCGAGGAGGAAAGGAGGAATATCCTCTAGTATCTCCTTTTTTGCATATAGAACTCCGATACCAGTTGGACCAAGCATTTTATGTCCACTAAACGCCAAGAAATCTATTCCGAGATCTTTTACGTCGATGGGCATGTGAGGGACGGACTGAGCGCCGTCAACCACGACGAATGCATCATATTCATGTGCAATCTTAGATATTCTCTTAATATCATTTATCGTACCTAGAACATTGGACATATGAGTGATAGCAACAATTTTTGTTTTCTCACTGAGTGCTTCTTCCAGCATCTCCATATTAAGCATATAGTTCGGCGTAATATCAATGATCTTCAGTTTAGCTCCAACCCGTTTAGCTAAATTGCTCCACGGGAGAATATTGCTGTGATGCTCCATTATAGAAATAATAATTTCATCTCCTTTCGATAGAGTATGAAATCCCAATGTCATGGCTACTAAATTGAGGGCTTCAGAGGTATTTCTAACGAAGACGACTTCTTCTCTTCCGCTCGCATTTATGAACTCCGCTACAATGTCATGAGCTGTTTCGTACAATTCTGATGATTCTTGGCTTAGAGTATGAAGACCACGATGAATATTCGCATTAAATTCTTCATAAAAACGTTTGATAGCGTTAATAACTTGTATTGGTTTCTGAGATGTGGCTGCATTATCAAAATATACTAATCTTTTACCTCTGATCTTTCTGCTCAATATAGGGAAATCTTTTCTTATTTCCTTTATGTTAAGACTCATGATTACACCCGAATTATTACACTGTAAAGGTAATGTAGTTTTGGGAAAAATATAAATGATGTCGTAAGAATTCACTGTAAGAGTACTCATATTTCGGTAGAAAGAGAATTAAAAATGCATCATGATTCATCTTTTTGAAACAAAATTGATTTAATCTTGGCCAATAATTCGTTAGAGGATGAGATGCGTAGGATTTTTCCTTCAGATAACTCAATGATTTTCGAGGACAATCTGGCAGCAAGTAATCTATCATGAGTCGCTATGACAAATTTTCGCCTCTTTTTTACTAATTGGATGATGAAGTTTTCGACGATTTCTCTTTTCTCACTATCTAACGCATTCGTTGGTTCATCCATCAAGATATATTCTGGATCGGCAACGATAGCCCTAGCGAATGCTACTAATTGGGCTTCGCCTGCCGAAAGCTCTTGCCTACGTCTATTAATCAAATGCTTAATCCCTAATTTTTCTACAATACTTAATGCCTTTTTTCTAGCTTCTTCTACATGATGATCCCGTACTATCAATGGATACATTATGTTTTCTAGCACTGTGCCGCGGAATAGTACTGGATTTTCGTGAATGTAAACGATCTTCCGACGAATTTTAAGCCGCTCTTTCTTATTTAGTACCCAGAAATCTCTTCCATCAATAAGAACTCTTCCTCTTGTAGGTTTATAGAGGCATGCAAGTATTTTGAGTAAAGTTGTTTTACCAGAACCATTGGCCCCCATTATGATCGTTATTTCATCTGTAATTTTGAGTGTCACATTGTCCAATGCCAAAATTCCATTGGGGTAAACGAATGTAACATTTTGTAGTTCAATCATTCTCTTCGCACTCCTAAAATTCTAATTATCGCTGTTATTGTAGAAATTATTATCAGAAGGATTAGGCCTAATGTGAGAGCAAATTCAAAGTTGCCTTTTGCGATTTCAAGAGCTATTGTAGTGGTAAATACTCTTGTAAATCCTCTTATATTACCCCCAACTATGAGTGCAACACCCAGCTCTCCTAGTGCTCTGCTAAAAGCGATTAGAAATATAATTATTACATCAGATAATGTCTCCCTAAGCATAGTACGATATGCTTGGTAAGTATCAGCTCCTAAAGTCAAGGCTACTTCCCAATATTCTACTCTAGCCTTGTAAAAAACTTCATAAGCAAGGGAGACTATTAGAGGGGTTATCAGAATTGCTTCGCCCAAAATTATTGCAATAGGGGTATAAAGTATCTGTAAAAAGCCAAGAGGACCAGTTCTACTTAATAACATGTAGAGGAAAAGCCCAACTATAACAGTAGGTAATCCAATTAATGCGTTAAAGATGCTGACAATCAAATTAGTCAACTTGGAATGGGAGCTAGATAATCTTAATGAAAGGGGTATTGACCAAGATGAAGAAAGTATTGTCGCCGTAGAAGAAATCATAAGAGAACGTATCGTAATCTCCAAGACTTCGCTGGATAAAACCAAGATTTTCACCCTTATTGGATAAGGTGTAGAAAAAGTAAAAAATTTATAGAATTTTTAAGGTTGATTAGCGAACCAAAGCCATGCAGAGTATAAATCATTTTCCTTTCCTTTAGCGGGATAAAATAATGGCACTCCGAATTCTTCAACACCATATGAGCCTATTAACTCTTGCCCTTCATTCGAAATAACGAAAAGGAGGAAGTCCATTGCCAAATCATATTTTACATGCGGGTGAACATCTGGGTTCACGATATACGCGGAGTAAATATTTAACAAAACGAATCCTTCATCTACTAAGGTTTCCAAATTAGGTAATTTATTCTCCCTCTTCAACTTAAGATATGTCCCAGTATCAGTTAATGTATACGCATCCTTTTCATTAGCCACAAGTAGCGTTTCGGACATGCCGCTTCCAGTTTCAATGTACCAGGATTTGCCAGTAGCATTTAATTCAGCTAATCTCCATAAAAGCAACTCGCGTTGGTGCGTACCTGAATTATCTCCGCGGCTTACGAATAAGGCTTTGCCGGCTTCTCCTGTTTCGTATATTCTTCGCATTGCCTCAACGGGATCGCAGTTGCTTATATTAGCTGGATCATTGACTGAACCAACGATAATGAAGTTGTTGTAAGCAAAAATAGTGCCATTAATTAAAATTCCTTCCTCAATGTATTCTTTTTCAAGATTGGGAGCATGTACAAATACCATGTCAACATCTCCTTTTTCTGCAAGCTTTAATGCTGCACCGCTTCCTACAGCTATAAACTGTATGACGACATTTGGGCGCATCTTTTTAAATTCGTCAGCTAAGAAGTCTAATAAACCAGTAGCATAAAGGCTAGTTGTTGTCGAAACTCTCAAGACTTTGACTGAGGGAGTCAGATATTTCCAATATATAATAGCGCTAACGATCATAATTAAGATCAAAATAAGTAGTGCAAGTATTCTTTTTCTATCCACTTTTTTCACCATTATTCATTATCCGATATCGGATAACGATATATTTATCTGAAAAAAACCTTATAAGTTTTACTATTGATTTACTCATGTGGTGGCCGCTGATATGCGTAATATGGAGGATATATTATCAAAGTTAAAACCGAGAATTCATTTGGTTCTTGAATATAAAGGCAAGAAGGTCATCGACGAGAGGATTGCTAATCTTCTCAAATTGATAATTGAAAGGGGCTCTCTTTATTCAGCAACAAGGAGCTTGGGTATTCCATATTCTAGAGCTTGGGATTGGATTACAAAGACGGAGAGAGAGCTCGGAATAGAATTAATAACTAGAAAGCGTGGTGGAATAAAAGGCGGGGGCGCAACAGTAACTGAGGAAGGAAAGAAACTTCTGGAATTTTACTTCTCCAAAGCTAAAGAATATGGACTAGACATTTCAACGGGTCTGATAACTAGGGAGTACACATTACCAGACATCATATTTGCGGGCAGTCATGATCCAATATTAGAGGTCATATTGAGCTCATACGCACGGTCACACAACCTAGATGTAGAGTTTGCTTGGATAGGATCCTGTGCGGGATTACTAGTTCTCATGCTTAACGAGGCTGATATAACTGGAGTGCATCTGTTAGATTTAGAGACGGGAGAGTACAACATTCCATTCTTAAAGAGATATTGGTTAGAAGAAAAAGTTGCAGTTATTAGAGGTTACGAACGTGAGATGTGCTTGGCATTTCGACCTGATGTTATGATAAATAGTTTAGAAGAAGCCATAGAGAGGGGCTATAGGTTATCAAATAGGAACGTGGGATCCGGGACTAGAATCCTATTAGATTATCTTATAGATCAAGTAGCTAGAGGAAGAGATTTAAAACCCGAAGAATTAAAGCGTAAAATACCGGGATATGGGAGTGAGGCAAAAACGCATTTTGATGTCGCAAAAAGTATTGCGACTGGACAAGCTGATTACGGTCTAGTTCTTCGCTTTGTCGCAGAGAACTATGGATTGAAATGTCTGCATGTTACGTGGGAGAAGTACGACTTTGTCATACCGATTAATCGGTTAAATAAAGAAGCAGTGAGAGACTTTGTTAATTATTTGAAATCCGAGGAAGTAAGAAAAATCGTTAGCGGGGTTCCTGGTTATAGAATTCCTATAGATTTCGGAGAAATAGTATATAAGCCCGCTTTATAGTCGGCGTATAGCATTGTTTTCTACCTTTATATCAAATTTAAAACCCATGAAAAATCCTACTTTTTTAATACACAGAAGGGTCAAGTGAGATGAGTAAAAAATTCTCAGTAATTTTCATTATTATTATATGTATTCTTTATCTCCTATTTATACCAAAAGGAAGAATAGTTACTCTTCTCGGTGCTGGTGCGACTTTCCCCTACCCGTTGATAGAGAAATGGAGAGTTAAATTTCAGGAATCCTATTCTAATATTACAATTAATTACAGGGCAGTCGGCAGTGGTGGGGGAATAAGGTTAATAATCGAAGGGCTCGTAGACTTCGCTTGCAGCGATGCACCTATGAATGAAGAAGAATACGAAATGGCAATAAAGAAAGGAACGATTCTCCATATACCATTTACTCTTGGAGCCGTTGTCTTAGCTTATAATATTCCCGATCTGAATTATCGCATTAAATTAACGGGGGAAATTATCGCGGACATATATCTTGGAAAAATAAGTAAATGGAACGACCCTGCTATCGCAGCGCTTAATTCAAATATTACGCTTCCGGATGAGGACATAATAGTTGTTAAACGGTCGGACTCAAGCGGTACTACATATATTTTTACAGATTATTTATCAAGCATAAGCGAGGAATGGAGGTTAAGAATAGGAAAAACGAAGATATTTTCTTTTCCTCCCGAAGTGGGATCTAGAGGTATCGCGCAGAAGGGTAACCAGGGGGTCTCACAAGCAATTTTGCAAATTCCTTACTCAATAGGTTACATAGAACTAGCTTATGCGCTTCAAAATAATATGTCAACTATACTAATTAAAAATGCGGACGGATTCTTTGTAGAAGCTAATATGACCACCATTAAAGCGGCAGCAGCTAGCGCAGCTGCTTATTTACCAAAGGGCTGGGATTTTTGGGGTAATGTAACCATAGTTAATGCTCCAGGGAAAAAATCTTATCCAATATCAAGTTTTTCGTATATGCTTGTCTATGCAGAGCAGAGAAACTATGAAAAGTATTTAGCGTTAATTAAGTGGTTAAATTGGATAAATACAGAAGGTCAAGATTACGCCGCTGAGTTGGATTATGTTCCAATACCAGAAGAAGTAAGAGAGTTGAATTCTGAGTCGATTTCTCGTATAAGGTTTTCAGGATTCCTCATTGTTAAGATGTGTGAGGATTTTCTTATAGATATTAGGAGAAGGGAGATTTATTATGAAGTCCGTTAGAGTCAAGATTGATTTAAATTTAGCCTTTAAGTACATAGCTTTTTTCTTCACGATAGTAGTTCTTTGCATAATAGCTCTTCTAGTTGGAGAACTGATACTTCACTCCGCCGAGGTCATATTAAGATATGGCTTTTCTTTCTTCTTTGGCTGGAATTGGGATCCCAAAGCTAACATATATGGAGCATTACCCATGATTTATGGCACACTTTTTACAGCGACATTAGCACTTCTCATAGCAATACCAATTAGTATCGGGATAGCTACGTTTCTAACGGAAATAGCACCTCCTAAGTTGAGAGAGTTTTTGACAACTACAATAGAACTGATCGCCGCAATACCCAGCGTAGTTATAGGATTATGGGCTATATTCTATCTAGCGCCGCTTATTCGTGATGTTATTCATCCTCTCTTTAAACCATTATCTTTTATTCCTTTTTTCAGTGGAGAGACCTTTGGATACTGTTATCTTACAGCCACTCTAGTCCTTGTATTTATGATAACTCCAATAATGACCTCAATATTTAAAGAAGCATTCGAGAGCGTACCTAAGGATCTTAAGGACGCTATGTATGCATTAGGAGCAACCCGATATGAAACAATAAGGCATATAACCATACCTTTTTCACGAACAGCAATTTTCGCGGGGACTATTCTCGCATATGGAAGAGCTCTAGGTGAGACATTAGCGGTAACAATGGTCATCGGAAACCAACCCAATATTACTTTATCTTTATTTAGTCCCGGATATACTCTAGCCGCAGTAATAGCGAATGAATTCATAGAAGCAACGAGTCGGTTACACGTTGCAGCGCTAATCGGTATGGGTTTGATATTATTCATTATCTCCCTAATCGTTAACTTCGTAGGCGTTATTCTCCTAAAGAGGCTTAAGAGATGGTGAATAAAATGTTGAGAAAAATCAAAGACATGGCATTTACGTTCTTCGCAATAGTATCCTTTCTCGTTGTTAGCTTGCCATTATTCCACATAATTATAGTTATAATAATTAATGGAATCCAAGCAATAAGTCTTGAATTCTTATTATCGCTTCCAAAACCTCCTGGAGAGCCAGGAGGGGGAATAGCGAATGCTATTGAAGGTACGTTAATATTAGCAGCATTGACGATGGGACTGAGTTTTCCAATCGGGTTCTTTGCAGGATTATATTTGGGAGAATACGGTAGGGGGCGCTATTCAGAATTTGTTAGAAGTTTGGTAGATATATTGTCAGGTACACCATCGATCGTTGCTGGAATATTTGGATACGCGGTTATCGTAATTTATTTTGGTTTTTCGGCTTTTGCTGGAGCTGTAGCGTTGAGTATTCTTGCAATTCCGTAC
>JAHKLF010000031.1 GCA_029856615.1 Candidatus Njordarchaeota archaeon | reverse complement strand
GACAAGATAATCTCGTTAGAGATCATACCCTTTAAGACATCACTATTATTAAAACTCTGCTTATTGATGAATCCTATGAAAAGATTCTCCCTGTAAGGAATTCTTATCTTCCCTATTTCATCCCATATTACTACACTGTTAGTAATGCACCGCATTAAATTCGTCTTCTTAAGAAGCTCCCTTGGTAATTCTTCTTCTACTCCTAATGCATTTGACGCTATTATCAATGAATTAGTTTGTATATCTAGTTCACTTATATCCGAAAATCTATTTTTCATCATATAAGCGAATTCGCTCATTATAATGAGGTCAACACGTTCTCCAGAAAACTCATAAAGAGAGTACGTAGCTAAATCTATAGGAATCTCTCTTTCTTCCATTCTCTCTTTTATTATTAGAGCCCCTTCTTTACTCAATTTTGTAGCCCACTTCTCTTCAACTAATAACCATATTTCATGCTCTCCTTTCAGAAACTTTAATAGATAATAACCAATGGGATTAGTCCCAATTAGAAGTACTTTCATCAAAAGCTCACCCATTTTTTAATTTAAAGATTCCTTACTAATGATTTTCTCCTACCAAAAGAGAGAATTCGCTACATCTATTAATCAGTGATCATGATGTTTATTATTACAAACAAAACTAACAATTGAAGAAAAATGATTAAACGCACACCTAGGGAATTTAAGCCGTTTGGCTTATTTTTACTCTTTCTATCGTCATTAATAATCTACGACCGAGATCTGATAGCGGATCCCAAGCACCGCCTGCGAGTTGAAGACCACAAGATGTGCACTCCCATATACCAACAGCTCTCCACCTAAGAGTCTTTTTGTTACATTTAGGGCAAACGTATTTTCTCTTCTTTCTTAATTCCACCGCAAGAACTCTCTTTCTAATTCCTGCTCCGTATCTTGCACCGAATCTTCCCGTAGATTTTACCTTTTTAGTCTTACCCATCTCTATAACCTCCTTAATTCATCCCAAGCTTCTTCTCCCCGAGGCTTTTTAGCTAATTGATTAACTATCAAGTTTCTAATACTATCTGCTTTTTTTAATACAATATCTTTAGCTAATTGTATATCTTCAAATTTAAATCCTCCCCCCTCCCCTTTCTGAATAGCACATATTTCATTTTGGGAGTTCAACGCTATGGTTAATCTACTATCCATTATATTCTCTTCTATATGGTTAGGATCCAATACCATAAAGTCTCTTATTTTTGCGAATGTAAACGTTATCGGAAGATTTTGTAAGGGAATGGGATATTTCTCCTCACTTATCACTTCTACTTTACCCTTTTCTTCATCGATAATTTCAATTTTAGGTAGATAACCGGACATCAGGGCTGCTACAGCCCCAATCATTGAAGCATCAATTAGATTGCCATCGTCATCGATCGCATAAATGTCAATATTTATCATCCATACAAGTTCACCTGGAATTATTGCTAATTCATCCAGCTTGATCATCTCTGCGCTTCTTATTGCTCTATCTACTACTCTGGCAACTTCAATAGCATAATCTGACGGCGGGCCTAATTCGAATGCTGGAGAAGCCAGCGGATTAAACTCTGCATTCACTACAAAGACGCCCTCATTCGGCGTATCTGGAAATGGTTTAGCCATGCTCACCTTTACACCCACTAAAACTTTAGTGTCCCCTAATCTAACAAGAGCAGAACCCTCGGCTTTCTCTAGTAATGCTGGAAGAATCTCAATATTCCTAAAGTCAAATAGCCCCCTACCATCGATTCTTTTTCCATCTTTAAGCAGTGCAAGAATGTGTTCCTCTTCTAACTTACTTATTATTTCCTTTTTAATCTCGGGAATCATTTGCTTTGCTCCTCCATTAATTCCTTCTTAATTTGAAGATAACGATAACGAAGAGCTTCTTTCTGCAAGTCATAAATTTCAAGAATCGCACGTTTTGCCGCCTCGAGACATTTATCAAATTGTTCGGGTGTCATCGTCCCGTCCATCTGAAGTAATGTTATTTCATCAGTAACGGGAATCATAGCAATAGGCATATCTGCATCTCCATATTTATCCTCTAGATCATTCAAGTCCACTACTATATAGTTACCAATTCGCCCAACAGCTATTGCTGTAACGAGGTCTTTCATGGGAATGCCTGCGTCTGCAAGCGCTAATGCTGCTGCATTTATTGAGGCGACTCGCGTTCCTCCATCTGCTTGTAATACAAGCGCGTATACTTCTATAGCGGTGCGGGGAAATTCGTCTAAAATCAATGCTGGCGCTAATGCCTCCTTAATTACTTTAGATAATTCAATTTCTCTCCTAGATGGTTGCGGCTTCTTTCTCTCAGTCACAGAAAATGTAGCCATCCTATAGGCTACTCTTAGTATTGCTTTATCGGGTAATGCTAAATGTCTTGGGTGAATTTCTCGAGGTCCATATACAGATGCTAACACCTTGGTTTTTCCCATTTCTACTAAGGCGGAGCCATCCGCTCGTCTTAAAACTCCAACTTTTATATGTATTGGACGTAGTTCATCCCATTTTCTTCCATCGCTTCTTCTACCTTCCTCGTCAATAAGTATTACTCCATTCCTCTCAATGGCCATTATTTATCACCTAGCTCTAATTTTTTCATCCCATTAACTAAGAATTCTCTCACTCTCTCCGTCAGTCCAGGGATGTGAGATTCTCTCTCAATTTTAAGAATCGTACCTATCACCAATTCTTCCAATTCCTTATTTCTTGCTTTGACCCATATGACCCCATTATTACCAACTTTGATGTCAGCTTTAGTTATATCTCTTATCATCTTTATCATTGATTGATTTCGCCCTAAAATCCTCGGTATTTTTGGAGGAGCTACGTAAACAATTTTTCCCCCAGTTATTTTTCCCAGTCCCTTCCCATATGCTACAAGCTGTGGGTTCGTTGACCTATCCGTTACAGCTACCTTCGCGATCACTAAGTCCCCTACATCTAAGAATCTATTTATATTCTCCCTGCTTGGATCAATTGGTCTTCCGAGATAATCACTCGCTTCCAAACGTGCTAGATAAGGAGCTCTTATATCTACACTCCATGAAACAGGATTATAATCGACTATTTTTCCTACGATGATATCCCCTACTTTTGGAATATAGTAAGATCCTTCTAGGGGTACCACTTTTATATTTTTGTCTTTAATGTAAACAATTCCAATTACTTCGGCGACAATCATATCACCTAACTTATATGCGCCTTCAATAATTTTATAATCCCCGCGAGCAATTATATCTCCAGGTACAACTATGTCCATATTTTTAAAATAAATCGTCATAGATATCCACCGCTAACTAATTACCTCTCTCTTTAAGATTTCCAATTTCATATTACCGTGCGTTAAATCCGTTAGTTCCTTATGGAATTGCAGGAATTGGCCTCCTGGGACTTGGATTATAGCTTCCCAAGATCCGTCATCTAACCAGTTACTCTCACGTATTTCTCCAAACTTTTCTACTTTCCCATAAGCTACCCCAGTATACTGAGGAGGAATTCTTATTTTTGCAACTATTATTTCAAGCCTTATAGGTAATATTGCTTTAAGCGCTTCAATTACTGCAGGTAATTCTTCATTAACATCTTTTAGGGGGTCCAACAAGATACGAATCTTTTTTTCACCAATTCTTTGGCCAGCAAATAGGCTTTCAATTGCTTCTCTGATTTTCTGAGAAGGATATGGTGCTTTTGTAGCTGGATTAATGGCATATTTTTGCAGGTATGCAATAATCTGTCTTGTCTTTTTTTCTAATAATTCATCTCTTAAGTCTTTTGGAAGCTTAAGCTCTCCCTTTTTTAATATATACTTTGCAGCAAATTCTCTTAGTTTATCTTCGTCCAGCTTATTTACTTGCTCACTTAATTCACGCACTTCTTCTTGCGTGAGTGTTCTCCCTAATCTTTCCCTTTGTTCCTCAATAGCACCCCTTAGTACAAGTTTTCTTAAATCCCCAATCGATGCACGTTCTCCCTTTTGTGCATCGAAAAAAACATCCATTAGCACAATAGCATCTTCTGGTTTAGCTTCTCCCTTGTAGAATCTAAGAACAGTACGCGGTTCTACGATCACTTCAAATTTTTTTCCAAAACTCTCTAAGACAACCAGTGAATACTTTCCTAAGTCCAACTTTTTACGCTCACCGCGAAACGCCATCTTTTAACACCTAATTCACTTAAAAATAATGCACATCTAAATAACTATTATCTCTAATTTAAGTTGCATAAAAAGCTTGAAGAGAAATCCATGTACCTTTTTGCGTTTATTCTTTGCCCTCGGATATGAAGATATATACGAAGATGATGATGAAAATCAAAATTGTAACCGCCGTTCTTAAGTTATCCCTAAAAATTCCAGCATAGTAAGCTAGTATACTGGGGAAAATATACGCAACAAATATGGTTAAGAGCCCTGGTTCTTTTCCATAGAATTCAATGATACTTCCAAAGAAGATTAACGAAAACAATAAAATTACGGCGATTAGGATCTCCATTATCACATCATAATGTATACTATTCTTCTCTAAACCAAGTGCCTCTCCGATGGAAATCAAGGCTATTACCACGATACTTAATGCGATAATTATGGTAAATGAGAGAATAATATTACGCAATAGAACAGGCTTAGGTGGCCTCATTACTTATCACCTATAACGTCTATGATATGGTCTCACCCATCTATAATTCCTCATTCTTCTAGATCGTCCGTAGCCGCACGCAGCACAGTACTTTTTGGTCACATTATAAGAATGCCTCCCACATCTTCTGCATCTTATGTGAGTTTTACCTTTTCCTCTCTTACCAAAAGACGATGTACCCTTTGTCATGTCATTCACCCTCCTCTTTTGGGAAAATTAGTAGTATTACATTGTCCCCTCTGATAATTACGTTTCCTAGGGGAATTGGCTTGTCCTCCCGCAATTCTTCGGCATTAACTAGGAATAGATTCAAATGCTGATCAAATGAAGTAAGCGTTCCTCTTACAAGTTTTTGACTTTTTAACTTTACAACAATTGTTTTCTGAAGAGAGGCGGATATGATATCCTTGGGCCTTAATATAGATTGTTGCGTTGCCATGCGACTCCCTATTCTTTATTTAATAATATACATCTCGATAGTATGCGATTTAGCTAATTAGAGAGACTATTAAGTTTAATGATAATATAATTAGGCACATGCTATTTACTGTAAAATAAATTTTGCTAATTAAGTTCTGATTAGTTAGTTTCTCCTTTAAAACTATTAACAAAAATTTTGCTCCATCAGATATAAATATTGGGAGTGCATTCATGAAGATTACTATTAGCTGGATAAGATAAATCACGTAAATTAGACTTAATAGATCATAATATATGAAATCTGGGACACCCTTTATTTTAGGCCTATAATATGTTGTGAAGAAGATTCCTAAATATGGTTTGTTGGGTTCTGAGGGATTTCTTCCTAATTCGATAACATATATACCCCGATTAGTTTTCATCACTAATACGTCTTGTGGTTCTGCATTGGATAAGATATGCATAAAATCGGATACATTCTTAATTCTTGTTCCATTCACCTCATAAATTATAGTTCCCGGACGAAGGCCGGCATCATAAGCAGGACCATCTTTTATGACATCAATGATCAGTATACCATCTTGATTAAAGAAAGGAGACATTATTATGCTATAATTTGCTAAAAGTCCAAAGAAGATCAATAAGAGTAAAACATTAGCTGAGACACCCGCAGATATAGCATACTTCAATTTTTTTAGATCTACGGGCATTTTTTCGGAGACATTACTCTGATAATTGCCATCCCAAAGAATTCTTTCATAAACATCCTCAGGAAGCTCAACGAAGCCTCCTATGATGGCTCCCGCAAAACAAAAAACACCCGCTGATTTTATTTCAATATTATTTCTTACCGCAACGACACCATGAGCGACTTCGTGAGGAATAACAGCAACTGCTGAAGCTATGATTATAAAGATCAGTAATTTCCCAGTGACCGTTATGAATGGAATTATAGGTACTAACTCTGCACCAAGAGGTACTCCGGAACTCGTAATTACGAGTTGTCTTTTCAGAAGAAAAGAAAGATTAGTTATGAAATAAGCTATTGAAATGAGGATTGTTACAAACAAAATGTACGGGGACAATTTAGCATACAATGTCCAAAACTTTGATCTCCTTTTCGCTTCATTTGTTATGAAACGCTTAAATCTTTCGCTCTTAAAGACTATTACAAGAGGATATATAATGATTCCCTTATCGGCCCATTTGAGATATTTTGCTAAGAGAGAGATTAAAGACCAAATCATTACAATGATTAGAAAAAGGAAGATCTCGCTAGTGAAGATTAGCATTCTTAAAAACCCCTCGATGTTATGATCCGCTATAAGCTATATAACAGTTCTACGTGCTTTATCTTCTTATAGCTCCCCTTGCTAATACTAGGAGATTTGTACCAATAATTGTCCTTATGACGTCTATCATATCGATTGTATTTTTCGCGATCCATCCAGTGTCTTCTATTAAATGATTCATCACAGCATGCGCGAAAGTCTTATTATTGTAAGACGTAAGGATATTTCGAAGAGATTCAGCAATACTGCTATAATAAACTACATGGTTATTGGGGTCACCAATTCGAAAGACTTCGTTAAAAAACTTAGGCATTATCATCATTACATATTCCATAGCACTCTGAGGCGGGTCTATCTTTAATGCTGTCAGATATTCTAGTCCTTTGAGAACCTTTCGGAAAATCTTACTATTTAGGTTATTATATAATGGTCTAAGCTCATAATCTTGTATGTACTCTTTTCTATACAGTTTAATTGAATAATATATGTCTTGGGTGTAGATTTCTGTTAAATTTGGATCAAGCTCGATGGCATAACTTAGAATATTATTAAGGGTCTCCTCAATAATTCTCCTTTTCATCTTATCGGAAATCTTATGGGCTCTTAAAAGACCTTGAACTGGAGGAACAAGCTTTTGATTCTCGTCAATGATACTGTCAAGTGATGATAAAAACCCTAGTAGATCATCTAAATACTTGTCTAAAACCACCAATTTATTCTCCAATTGAACATTACTAAGTGCCTCAATGAATCTGGATAATGGATATACCGTATGGAAATATAAATCAAACTCACGATCATAACTTTCCTTCGAAACTTTATCAATGAGAGATTCTTGTAATTTGATGAGCCTTAATGCAACTTCGTTCACCAAATCATTAACTCGAGGGACTCCGTGAAGAAACTTTATGACTAATGATAGTAAGTTGCAGGAAGAAACAATTTCTGATACTGACATTGATTTTTGATTATATTGAAAAGAAATATTAACGTTCTTAAGGATTTCCCTCAAGACTTTTCGAGAAGAATTAATTGCTTCCTTTACAATTATCCTCTCCCTGGCCAAAATACACCCCTCAATATTAAAGCAAGCTGTTGGATAAAAAAATGTGAATATATGTTGCTAGGATCTTTATTGCACGTGAAAGATTAATATTATTAAGAATACATCTTGATTTATAAACATTCTTAACTAAATAATTTCCTCTAGACTTCTCCGCACCTAAAAAGCACAAAATTTGGATTTTTACTGAAAAATAAGATTGTGAAAATTTTATATCCTCAAGCTAATATGACCATATTAGATTAATGAATCTATAATAGGCTCACTACAAGCTAGGGAAAATTAAAAATTAAATTGAGCGCCGGTGGTCGAGAGGCAAGATGCCGGCCTTCCAAGCCGGTGGCGCGGGTTCGAGTCCCGCCCGGCGCACCATTTTGTTAATTCTCAACTCAATGCTGCCTCAATTCTTTATTGAATATTTGCTAATATTTTTTTATTAGACGTAACCTTCTATCTCTTTACTTTAGTTTTTAGAAGATCACATAAAAGGTGGTAACAATGGATACGCAGGAGACTCTTGAGACTCTAAGTGACGAGGAGCTTAAAAAAATAATCCTCAAGGACCGATTGCCTCGCCACATCGGGGTAATACCTGATGGAAATCGACGATTTGCACGAAAATACGGTTTATCTTTATTAGAAGCATATGAAAAAGGCGTACAAAAGGGAGAAGAATTCGCGCAGTGGTGTCGTGATCTCGGTATAAAATATTTGACATTTTATGCTCTCTCTTTAGAAAATCTCCAAAGAAGATCTAAGGAAGAATTACAAATATTGTTCTCGTTGCTAAGAAAATATTTAATTAAAATTGCTAAGGATGAGCGTATTCATAGAGACGAGGTAAAGGTGAGAGTATTCGGGCGACTAGAATTACTGCCAGATGGCGTCGTAAAAGCTGCGAGGAATTTAGAATCTGTGACTAACAGTTATGATAGATATCACCTAATTCTTTTAATTGCTTATTCTGGGCGTGATGAAATAATAAATGCGGTTAAAAGAGTATTACAGGAGAATTCTGATGCAAATAACATCAATGAAGAAACTTTTCGGCAATTTTTATACTTATCAGATGTGCCGGATCCGGATCTTATTATTAGAACCTCGGGGGAAATGCGATTAAGCAACTTTTTGTTGTGGTACGCAGCTTATTCTGAGCTATACTTTATCAATGTTTTTTGGCCTGAAATTACTTTTAGACACCTATTATTTGCTATTAGGAATTATCAAATGAGGGAGAGACGATTTGGTAAATAAAAGAGAGATTTCTCCATCTACGCTTGAAAAAACAACGGCTGATTTAGAAAGAATGCGCAAAGAGTTTAATATTCAACCCATTAGCACGATTATAGATCGTCTGCCTAGGAATAAATTATTTGAAATGAACGTTATTGTTGCTCATAGAGATTTTGATAAATTACTAGATGGATTCTTAAGTGGGAGAAAATTCGCTGTTGTAAGCGGCCGGGGCCCTTCAGGTCCTATTCACTTTGGACATTTATACGTTTTTAAGGTTGTAAAATTCCTCCAGGACGCTTTCGATGCCGAAGTATTCTTACCTTTATCAGATGATGAAAAATTCGTCTTTAATAAAATTAAAACGCTAGAAGAAGGAGAATATTGGGCTTATGATAATGCGCGAATAATATTATCCCTTGGATTTGATAAAAGGAAGACCCATATCTATATCTCATCTAAACAAAAGTGGGTCTACAGATACGCTTTAATGGTTTCTAGAAAACTAACATTAAGTGCTGTTAAGAGTGCACTCGGCATAGATGATAGCAGCAATCCAGGAATCCCCTTCTACGCAGCTGTCCAGATAGTCCATATAATACAGCCAACGTTAGACAAAAATGTACCTGTAGTTGTCCCTATCGGCTTAGATCAAGATGTATACATGAGACTTTCGAGAGACGTAGCCGAAAGATTGGGGATTATTAAGCCCGCTTCTCTTTATGTACGTTTTCTCAGCGGTTTGACCGGAGATCCCATGAGCAGCAGTGCTCCAGAAACCGCTATCTATGTAAGTGACGACGAAGAAACCATAAGGAGAAAAATAATGCGAGCATTTACAGGAGGGCAACCAAGTATTGAAGAACATAGAAGATTCGGTGGAAATCCGGAAAAATGTATTGTATTTGAATGGCTTAGTGCATTTGTGTTTACATCTAAAAGAGAAGCGGATAAATATGCTGAACTATGCAGACAGGGTGAAATTGTATGTGGTTTCGATTGTAAATCATTACTTGCACGCAGTCTATCGAAAATCGCTGAGAATCTAAGAAAACGAGCTGAAAAGATCGAACTATCCAATTTTTTCATAGAGGATTGAGAATTATGAAAAGTATCTTTTCACGCATAAAGAAAAAGTTGGACAAATATTATATCATGCGAGAGGAAGCTATTAAACTACAACGTGATTTATTAAGAGTCTCTAGAGAAGCAATTCAACTTATTCATAATGGAAAAATTAGAAGAGCCGAAGAAATCCTGACGGAGGGAAAGGAACTCATTAATAGAATAAACTTTATGGGCAAAGAAGAGCCAAGAATAATATATTCTGGAGCATGGATTGATGCTAGCAAAGAATACTGCGAAGCTTTACTTCTGTTGTTCGTTGTAAGAGAAAAAGGAAAACTTGAGAATATCTCTATCCCCTCCCCGGATGATTTAGGCGTTCTGGAGGAAGCATGGATATTAGGCCTCGCAGAGGTTACTGGAGAATTAAAGAGAGAAATTCTTTTAGCACTTAATGCCGAAAAAATAGACCTTGCTCAAGCTTATCTTAACGTTATCAAGGAAATATACGGCATGATATCTAAATTAGCATATCCCGGAGCAATAATTCCTGGAATAAAATCTAAAGTCGATTATGTTAGATCTATCATGTTATCAAGTGAAGAAATAATAAT
>JAHKLF010000300.1 GCA_029856615.1 Candidatus Njordarchaeota archaeon | reverse complement strand
TGTATATATGTATTAACTTGTACACATCATATAATATACATATCCACAGAAGAATCCGGTGCCCTAAATGGCAATCGTCGTTAAGGTAGTAGATGTTCACAAAGTATATAGGTTGGGGAGTATTGAAATTCCAGCATTACGAGGAGTATCCATGGATGTTAAAAAGGAGGAAATGGTTTCCGTAATGGGACCAAGTGGAAGTGGAAAAACTACGTTGTTAAATATCATTGGCACACTTGACAAGCCAACAAAGGGAATTGTATATATTGATGATGTAGACATTACTCGATTAAAGGAAAAAGAGCTAGTAAAGCTCCGTAGGAATAAAATAGGATTTGTATTTCAGACATTCAACTTAATCCCAGTATTAACGGCCTTAGAAAATGTTGAATTACCGATGATTATTAAGGGTACACCTCGAGAAGAAAGACGAAAACGTGCACTAGAATTACTCAAGTTAGTAGGATTAGAGCATAGAGCTAATCATAGACCGTCCGAACTTAGTGGTGGCGAGCAACAAAGAGTAGCTATTGCCAGAGCCTTAGCAAATAACCCATCTTTAATACTTGCAGATGAGCCCACCGGGGAACTGGACTCTGAAAATACAAAGAGAGTGATGGAAATCTTTAGAGAA
Organism: Candidatus Njordarchaeota archaeon; assembly: GCA_029856615.1. GTDB lineage: Archaea > Asgardarchaeota > Njordarchaeia > Njordarchaeales > Njordarchaeaceae > Njordarchaeum. The sequence goes on along the minus strand of JAHKLF010000300.1, from coordinate 1,869 downwards.
AGTGTAAAGGAAATGGGTGTTACAGCTATTGTTGTTACCCATAATCCAGATGTTTCACGTTACTGTGATAGGATATTATATCTTAGGGATGGTCGGATCGTAAAAGAAGAGGCAGCAAAAGCTCTCAGATGACATTTTAATATCCTCGCCGAAGAACCTGCCCTCTTGCATGTATAAGATATAATTTCCCAGTAAATTTTTCTCCAATACGGCTCTACCGTTAGAACTATATAATCCTCGATACTTGTTCATAATTTTTCTGATTCCGTATTGCGATTTTAATAACTAAGAAATCTTTGTTAACATTTTCATTCTCAATGAAAGAGCAATTAAATATACTTATATAACATTATATCTGTATAATGGTATAATTATAGAATTTTATTTGGGTGAAAAAAGTGAGTACTGTAAAGGTTGATAAAAGAATTTTAAAATTATTAGACAGATTTCAAGCAGAAATCCTTCTTAAATATGGTGTAAAATTAGACAAAAAAGAAGTTGTGGAGAAAGCAGTAGAATGGGCACTGACTAAGAAAGAATTCATTAGAGAAGTACTCTTAAGGAAACAAGGAAAAGATAAAATGTTAGATCTCTTGGAAAAGCCGATTGATTGGGGAATAGAAGATTCATCTATAAATATTGATAAACACCTTTATGGTGAATAATCTTGGGTGTCTTTATAGATACTGGAATATTTGTTGCAGCTAGGAATTCGCGGGATATAAATCATAAAAAAGCAAAGAGCCTGCTGAGGAAAGCTCTATTAGGCGAATGGGGGGAAGTATTTACATCTAGCTATATTTTTGATGAAGCAGTCACATTGGCGTTAGTGAGAACTAAGAGACCAGAGATTGCAGTTGATATCGGAAATTTTATTTTATCCTCCACTACTATAAGAATGCTTTTCGTTGATAAAGAGACGTTCAGACTCGCCTGGAAGATTTTCAGAAATTATGCAGATCGTAGGTTAAGTTTTACTGATGCGACTAGTATAGCGCTCATGAGACTTCATAAGATAGAATATATTATGTCTTTTGATAGACATTTTGATGGAATAGTATCAAGAATTTCTTAACTTTTTTCAGACTAATTCGGGAGTAATATTTCTAATAGAGACTCATATAATGCTCAGTAAAATTATTACCCGTATCATTGAGCTTCTCTAATTATCCCTCGATGCTCTATCTCTGTTTTATCTTCTTATCAATTAAGGATCGTAATTCGTCATTCAGCCGAGTATACTCCATATTAGCTCTGAGCAATTCTCTTCGTAGATCCATTATTTTCTCCATTATTTTTAAAGCATCAGATAAATCCGCTTTGGAGATATTTCCAATAATTCTCCTCATTTTTTCGAGCCATTCTCTCACTTCTAGTATAGTCTCTTTTAATTCATCAAATGGTATTATTTGTCCATAAAAACCTTTAGCATGGAGAATACTTTCGAACCATTCATATTTTTCAAGAAGATCTTTTTGCCCCAGAGCCCTTAGAATCCGGCTAAATAATGGGTATCCATAATTAATAGTTTTGGCCTTATCGTAGGGGATACCTACCGCGACGAGCAGTGCTTTTCGTATGTTCTCAACCGCACGCCAAGCTTTTTCAGCAGCATCAAATACGTCTCCTTTGCCTAGAAATTCAAGAGCTTTATTATAAGACTCCACAGCTTGTTCAATTAATTCCATGGCATTCAATTATCAACCCTCAATACAAAATGTCCCTAATAACCTTTAATCTCAAAAAATTTAATAAAGTTTAATAGTAGAGTTCTTCTTATTTTTTAAAAACAAATCTTCTAGTGCGAGGTACGAAAACTCATGTCAACAGCGATAGATGTTCAGAGTATCCTATCAGACAAGCCCCTTG
>JAHKLF010000030.1 GCA_029856615.1 Candidatus Njordarchaeota archaeon | reverse complement strand
CAATCGCAAAACTTGTAGGCCTTTACCTCCTATTCACGGTCATCTGGAAGGTAGAAGTATAATGCGACGTAAATATAGATCACATGTTGGGGTATTATTAGATATCCTAGAGACAATCGACTCAGAGGGAAAAGTCGTCGTCTCTAGGATAATTATGCTAGCTAATATCCCTTATGATCGTCTTAAGCCGTATCTTGATAAATTAGTGAATGAGGGTTATATTAGGATGATAAATGAGGAGAATAAGTCATATTATGAAATTACAGAGAAGGGTTATAAACTTCTCAACGAATTAAGAGTCCTCAAAAAAATTTTTGAAAAATTAGGACTTATTCTTTAGTTAAACCATATATTGAATCGCCTCCTCCTCATATAAGCATTCTACGCGACCTGGTATATTATCCGACAATCAATCTTACTATAAATCTAAGAGAATATACTTCGCGGAGTTCGCAATCTGGGCAAAGCGTGTAAAAATCTTCTGGAGGTACTATTGGGAAGTCGAAATATGAGCATTCTGAAAAATCGAAATCATTAAAGTTACAATCTCAAAACACTGTGAAAACTTTCCGCGACTTTATATTAAAATAAACCATTGAGTCTGTGATCTAGACATAAGATCTCTATATTAAACACTTCGCGAGATTTACGCTGTATATGCACTCTGAGCATGTCGGTGAATTCCCGTAGCAATCCATTAAGTTATCCTTCACATACCAACACCCTAATGACGAGTAAAGACAATCACCGCACCAAGGCATACTCTTTGAAATATTACTTACATTCTCTCTAAATCTTACATACTCTTCTTTATTCCAAACATCTTTAACAGTTTCCGTCTTTAGGTCGCCAAAGGTTACTGCATAGATCCATTTATCGTGATCATTTACATAGAAGTTATGATCGTGAATATAATTCATACAGGGTACTACTTTTCCGTCCCATCTTATTACCATTACCTCATTCTTTATGTAGGGACACTCACGTTTTCGGCTATCAGGGAAAAAACTAGGTAATTCTAATCGAATTCCATATTTCTTAGCAATTCTTCGCGACGCCTCAAAGATTTCCTCAATTCTCCTAAGATAATCTATTAATGGCTTCGCCTCTATCATCATCGGCAGATTTATTTCGAGATTCATATTCCTTGCCTTCTCCCATATTCTTCTTAACGCTCTTGAAGCTGATAAGGATATATAATGCCCATAGGCTAGGCCAAGCTCCTCATATATAGCCTTTAGAACCAGAGGCCATCCTCTCTCTATCAGTTCACTAGCAATTATGAGAGCATCGCCCGTGAATAATGGGTATAGTATTTCCCTGTACATGGATTTTGAGTATGGGAGAAGATGAGAAACCACTATGTAATCTATATTTAACTCACCAGCCTTCTCGACGAGATCCGGCAAATCCTCAACATTTGATTTCATTACTACACTTGAAATCCCTATCTTCAAATCATTGTTCTTCTTTAAATCAAGAAGATGAGCTAGATTCCTAAAAATGATCTTTGAGCGCGCCCCCAATCTAATTTTCTCAAGCTTAGAGAAATTTGTCGTATCAATTGAGAAGGCAATCTCGTCCACATGATATTTCTTAATAATAATATTGCTTATTTTCTCATTAACAAGAGAACCATTCGTTACGAAGAATATTTCAGAATCCTTAGGGAGATATCTCCTAGCGATATCTAAGAAGTCAAGAAAATTAGGATGCATTAACGATTCTCCATCACCATAAAGAGTTAACCTACTAATATACGGAAATGCCTCTTTTGCTATTTTTTCATAGAGCTTTGGTACCATGTATCCAACTTCGGACTTCCAGAAGTGTCTTATGCAGAAGAAACAATTGAAATTACATGCGTTAGTAGGCTCTATCTGAATAATACGTGGATAATCCAATTTAAAACACCACTTCAATTTGATTTAACTCAAAAATAAACTAAGTCATAGAAAAGTACTTATAAAAAATTAGTTACTAAACTCCTCGTATCAAGATTCAACATCATCAAAGAGAAAAATATTCGCAAATAAGATACTCTAAAAAACGCTTTTTGTCATGATTAATAGAGGGGAAAAAGCTACCCACAATAATGTGAGATGGGACTTCATAGGCTTCTAATTCATGAAGCACCTATAGAACAATTATCAGAGATGAAAGAGAAAAATGCACCTCTTGATACGCGCTTAACTGCCAGCTAATGTTGGTTTTTCTGACTATTAATTTGATAAAATATTTTCAAGCTATTAATATAAATTATCGAAAAATTCGCATGGAATTTAAAAAATTTAAAAAGATCCGAAACATTAAAATAGAATATATTCTATTCTACAAGTGATATTGTATTCTATTATAATTAACCCTTCATAAAGCAAATAAAAAAAGGTGAAATGTACTTGCCTGGCGGTTATATGGGCAAAATTCTCGAAGTAAATCTGACCGATAAAACATTAAGAGACATTCCCATTAATGAAGAAATAGCAAGAAAATATCTTGGAGGTAAAGGATACGCACTATGGATTCTCTATAATGACTTAAAGGAATTAGAGAAAAAAGGAATATCGCCCAAGGATATAAATCCATTTGGTCCCGAAAACACACTAATTTTCGCAACAGGACCTGCAACTGGTACCCCCTTCCCAAGCTCTGGGAGATATCATGTTATGACTTTAAAATCTCCATTGACAGGAAGCGTAGGAAGCGCTAACTCTGGAGGCGAATTTGGCCCCTACCTAAAGTTTGCTGGTTATGACATGATTATAATTCGGGGAAAATCTGATACTCCCGTATATTTAACTATTATCGATGGTCATGCAGAAATTCATGACGCATCCGATCTCTGGGGCAAGAATGTATTCGATACAATAGATATATTGAAAGCTAGACATGGAGAGAAAAACTCAAGCGTAGCATGCATTGGCCCCGCAGGAGAAAATCTAGTATTAATTGCATGTATAATGAATGATTATCACAGAGCTGCTGGAAGAACCGGCGTGGGAGCTGTGATGGGTTCAAAGAAACTTAAAGCGATCTATGTACGTGGATCACAGAGACCTCCAATTGCACGCGAAAACGAATTGAAAGAAAAGGTAGCAAAGTATTTGAAGATAATGAAAGAGAACTCCGTTACCGGTCAGGGATTACCTAAGTATGGAACCGCAGTGTTAGTAAATATAATTAATGGAATTGGAGGATTACCCTACAAGAATTGGCAGGGCGCATGGAGTCCAGACGCTGATAAAATAAGTGGAGAAACATTAGAAGCAAAATACCTAATAAAGAGAAGACCTTGTTGGGGTTGTCCAATCGGTTGTGGAAGAGTCACAAAAGTGGAGAAAGGTCCCTTCCAGATATTATATAGCGAAGGACCCGAATATGAAAGCATATGGGCGCTTGGTCAGACAACTGGCGTATTTAATTTAGAAGCTTTAATAAAGGCTAACCATTATTGTGATGAATTCGGCTTGGATACGATCTCTATGGGTTCAACAATAGCTGCTGCGATGGAGTTAGTGGAGAAAGGATACATACCCAAAGAAGAACTTCAAGGTCTTGATTTAAGATTCGGTAATGATGCTGCATTAGTAGAAGCCGTATGGAGAACCGCTTATAAATCGGGATTTGGAAAATACTTAGCATTAGGATCCAAGCGACTAGCGGAATTATTTGGAGCACCCGATCTATCCATGAGTGTCAAGGGTCTAGAAATGCCAGCTTATGATCCAAGGGCTGTCAAAGGTATAGGGTTAAACTACGCTACTGCTAATAGAGGAGGATGCCACGTTACAGGGTATACCATATCTCCTGAGGTTTTAGGTATACCTGAACAAATAGATCGATTGTCATATGAGGGCAAAGCAAAATGGGTAAAACTTTTCCAAGACTTCACCTGTGTAGTTAACTCTGCAGTTGTTTGCTTGTTTAATACATTTGCATTAGGTGCTGATGCATATGCAGATATGCTCTCTAGTATAACTGGTTGGGATCTAACAGCGGATGATATTCTTAAGATAGGAGAGAGAATATATAACTTAGAGCGATTAATTATGGCTAAATACGGATTTAGTGCTAAAGACGATACATTACCAAAGAGATTGTTCACATCGCCCTTACCCGATGGGCCTTCAAAAGGAGAAGTCGTGGATCCAGAAAAATTCAAAAAGATGCTAGAAGAGTATTACAAGCTGAGGGGCTGGGTCGATGGGGTCCCCACTCCAGAAAAATTAAAAGAACTAGGTATCGAAGTTTAATCCCCTTACCTATTTTTTATCTATCCTCCGCCACCCGGCGGGAATATGTCGATTATGTCATTGTCTTTTACTTTTGTTTTCAGGCCATCTATATAGACTATGTTTCTTCCATTTAATAAGATTATTAATTTTGGTCCCTTCTTTGTATTCCAGAAATCCATAATCTTCTTAAATAAATCCGCACTCACTTTTTCTCTGATGAGATTAAGGATATCATGTATTGTATGATCGTTTCCTGGGAGTTCTACTTCAATCTCTTTTCTCTTAGCTATCTCTCTTAAAATAGCGTAAAAGCGTACTTTAATGCGCATTCCTGCGACCCTAATAATAGCAATTAAATGTTAAATTATAGCAAAATTGTAAAAAAATTTTGACTCATTAGTAACTTTTTGGCACCATTTATTCTAATTCAGACTAAATCTTTTGATTATAGCTCTACGATAATCTGATACGATAGGTAACGTATACTCTATTATTATGAACTTTTATCGATAATTTTAAGCGATTATAAAATTAGATATCCGAGATTACATACATTACTTTTAATTAGTTAAAAACTACCTTAGAGAGAATTTACTTAAAACTGTGTAAAACTTAGATTACACTTCTAATCTAAGTGATTTACTAAGAGATGTTGCGAAAATTAGGAAGCAAATGAATATTAGAAACAGTTCAAAATTAATCTCCGAGACTTTGTGGGAGAAGTAACTAGATAGCTTCTTTATTCAACCCACAAAAATGCTTTATTCTATTATAGTCGATGTTCTAAATAAAATATAGGAGAGACAATTAATGAGAAATCATACGAAATTATCATAGATAAATGAAAACATATGAGTAGGTTGCTCATTCTCCTCAATGGGGATAATATTAGCTTAAAAGATGATTTAGATGATCGCGCATTAGATAGTGATTAAATTGCCATATTTCCACCGGGAGTCCGAGGCTTCACAATTTCTTAAGATATTCTTTTAGAGCATCATTTAAAGGCCCTTTAAATCCTTTCTCAATTGAAATACCAACGCGTTCAAAAGCCTTTACATCCCTCTCATTTATACCTTGGGTCAATAATACATTGACACAAAAACCAGCTAGATAAACAGATATATCTGATGCGCTTTTTCCAATATACTTGTTCTCCATGTAATTAATTCTAATTGTCTTACCTTCCCGCACATCTACCAGAGCAAAATACTTAGCTTTCTTAAAATCTTCAGAAATCGAAGCATCTTCCCTTTTTTCATTGACTGGAATCGCGATTCTTAACAAATACGTTCACCCGTAATACGATTGATATACGTTATTAAAAACACTGGTCTTTAAAAAATATTCGCATTGATTATAGATTTGAGTAACTACATGTAAGATAGTTATCATCTACTTAGAATTAAAATTATATGTTTGGTAAACCGATGTGGTTCGCAATTATCACATTCTATTGCATTATTACTGCATTATTACTAATCCATTAAGAACTCGAAAAAACCGATCTGATTTATAACGTGAGCTAGAATTACTAATCCAATCGCATCTATTGTGATTTCTAGAAGCATTATCCGCTTATCAGAAAGGTTCGCCTTAATAAATGTTATAATGCTCTCTTTTTGCGGATCTAGGTTTGTTTTCTTTGCCAATATTCTCAACCCTAAACTCTTTTTAGAAATGGGATAGAAGGGATAGACTCCCCAATCAATGGAATCTAGTATAATGTGTACTGTAAATGAAGCAATAAGCGAAAGGGAATACATAAGACTAGTGAAACTAAGAAAAATAGAAATAATGGCCCAGAATAGAAAATTATGGAAAGGGGACCTTCTATGCTCTCTCGTAAATAAAATATCCAAATCTATTAAGAATCCACTTATCAGCATTACTAAGAACATCATTTTGATGTGGATTTTTAGCACGTAGAACACATACCAAATGATGATGACCATGAAGAAGTGCGCAGATGGTAGCATTCTCATTACCTACGACTTTTTACGGCGATATACATCTTCATAGCGAACAAGTGAATTTTTAAAACAACCCATGGTGCTTCTAGAGCGATTTTAACATGTTCTATTCCATATCTTCTTGCCATGATAAAATCCCTTATTATTTTTCCATAGCCGTTTTTTATGAGAAAATCGATAATATCGCCGAGTTTCGGGGATATATCAGCAGCGTATGCTAGTGTCATAAGAGACCATTTTATAGATTCTAGACTAAAGCTCGAGCTTTCCTTTTTGAAGGATATGAAAAAAGCCCCCATGGCTAGGAGAAGATTCATTAAAAAGCTCTTTAATATTTCTTTGTAACTATAATTGATAAACTCTTTCTCGTCAATTTCTCTAAAAATATCCTTGCCGATTAATACCTTATAGTTTCTTAATACATTTCTAAATACTACTTGCGTCGGCGCTAATAATTTGCTCATGAACCTACTCGTCCCAAAAATTTTATGAAATTTTTTCTTCATAAAATCTTCTAGCGTGCAAATAAAACCTGAAATGAACATTCCGGTTCGGGCTTCTATTGCTCTTAAGATCTTATCTAATAATCCGTTAGTAGTCCAACCCATTTCTGAGTTAATGGTTATAAAAAAATTCTTCAATACCTTAATTGTCTTCTCTTCTATGTCATTAGGTACTATGAGAAGCACATCATAATCTGAAGACTTGCACGCCTCTCCACTTGCTCGGCTTCCGAATAATATTATGCTTATGATACGATTATTAAGAAATACTTTTGCAACTCTGATTATTCTCTCTAGTATATCATCATGTCTCACTAATATCATCCTTAAATAATGAAAATTCCGCTTTGAGAAATTAATTAAAAAATTCATAAAAAAGTTGATATTCTATCAGGTCCCCGGAGGGAGTATTTTTGACCCTTAAAGCAGTATTGTTCGACTTTGGAGGCGTATTGACCAAAGCGTGTTGGGATACCCATGAGATTGCGAAACTTGTGGCGCAAGCTCTGATAGACGCTGGCATAACTCCCCCAGAGGAATTAATAGACACAATGAGAAATACGTTAGATCAACGTTTACTTAAAGTAATAAAAACGCAAATTGAGGAAAGAATGGAAGATATAATAGTTGAAGTTTTAAGGAAACTTGATGTCCCCTTTAACAATACTGTGATTTCTAGAGCACTCGATTACATCATGGATGCTCCCTTTTGCCAATTTCGCGAAGAAACAGACGAAGTTATTAAAACCTTAAAAAAATGGGGTCTCAAATTGGGGATAGTCTCGAATTCTCCCATAGCATTTCACAGGAGAATACTAAAAAAACGTGGACTATTGGCTTACTTTGACGCCATTATTATATCATGTGAAGTAATGTATAGGAAACCTCATCCAGAAATATTTCGAATTGCGCTAAATCGTCTAAAAGTAAAGCCTCAGGAGGCTATATTTATTGGCGATGATCTAGAGATCGATATAAAAGGTGCTAAAAGAGTAGGAATTAGAGGAATTTTAATCAGAAATGGCGATCCGTATTGGCTGTCACGAAAGAAGTACCTCAAAATAAGTTCGGATGAAAACATTGATCCCGATTATATAATAAATAGTTTAAGGGAAATGTTAGATATCATTAAACGAGAAATTTTCTAATTTTTAACATTGATATCTTTGGCACAGATAGAAATATTTTGTTAATTTTTGATAACATAACATTTCCTATTGCCAAAAATTTATAAAATACATTTGATACAACATCAACAGCCTTTTTCTCCGGTGATTTTATGAGAATAAATCAGATAACATTAAGTCCTGATGAATTACCCCGCGCTTGGTATAACATATTAGCTGATCTTCCCGAGTCATTGCCTCCCCCAAAGAATCCCGAAAGTGGACCTGACAGATTTGAAACCCTCCAAAAAACGATGCTTAAAACAGCCTTAGAACAGGAATTCATCAAAGAGAGATGGGTGAAAATACCAGATGAAATTTTGGATCTTTATATTCAAGCAGGAAGACCACGCCCTCTCTATAGAGCCCTTCGATTAGAAAGAGCATTAAAGCTCCCAGAAAATAAAATTCGATTGTATTACAAGCGTGAAGATCTCTCCCCCACCGGAAGTCATAAGGTCAATACGGCCCTAGCACAGGTTTATTATGCAGCGAAAGAAGGCTTTGAAGCTGTTGTTACGGAGACGGGAGCTGGACAATGGGGTTCCGCTTTATCATATGCAGCCTCTCTGATGGGATTAAAGGCTATAATTTTCTGGGTCAAATTCGCTCATGACTGGAAGCCCGATAGAAGAACATTAATGAAGTTATATGGTGCCGAGGTCTATCCAAGTCCTAGCGACAAAACCGAGGTGGGTAGGAAAATCTTGAAGGAGAATCCAAATCACCCCGGAAATCTTGGAATAGCGGTATCAGAAGGGTTAGAATACGCCCTTACACATGAGGAAGCAGTATACTGTTTAGGTAGCGTATTAAATCACGTACTTCTCCACCAAACAATTATTGGTTTAGAAGCGCTTGAGCAATTCAGAAAAATAGATGATTACCCTGATATCATGATAAGTTGTCTTGGAGGAGGTAGTAACTTCGGAGGATTCGTCCTCCCATTTATTGGAGAAAAATTGCGAAGAAAAGCCGAAAAGGATACTAAATTCATCGCAGTTCAATCTGAAGCATCTGCTAGCTTAGTACGAGGAGAATATAAGTACGACTTTGCAGATCACGCTGAAATGACTCCCTTACTAAAGATGTATACTTTGGGACATCGCGTAGAGATGCCCACAATATATGCTGAAGGACTTAGATATCACGCTGCAGCTCCTATCATAAGTTATCTACGAAATAAGGGAATTGTAGACGCTGTGGCTTATCCTGTTGATGAGAAACATGTATTCGAAAGAGCAAAGCTATTCGTACAAGCAGAAGGCTTTATACCCGCGCCAGAAAGTGCATATGGGATAGCGTATGCCATCGATCGAGCTCTAGAAGCAAAAGAAAAAGGCGAAGAGCTCGTCATAGCATTTAATGTTAGTGGACACGGCTTCCTAGACTTATTCGCGTACAGAAAAATCTTATTTGGCGAGAAATGATTACCAGAAGTTCCAAACGAGCTGCCAAGAAATACACCATTTTAAATACGATTTTTGCTATACTATCTTCTATAACCCTCTATATATTCTATGAACTTACATTATCCCAATGACTCCTTTTAACTGCTCTTTTTTACATTTTAAGAAAAACTAACCAGGATTCAATGATATATCTTCATTACGGAATTTGAGAAGGGAAATACGCTTAATTGAAATGAACATTTCGGAAATGTTTGTCCTAAGAGCCTCTATTATATATGGCCTTATTCTTCTTCCATAACCTCCTTTAGTATTCGTTCCACGGCTTCTAATGAAACTCTCCCCTCTGAGATTCTCTCTTCTGGAATTTTTACTCCCTCCCTCTCAGCTAGTCTCCTCAGCAACTCCTCAGCAGCATCTTCAACTTCTTCATCACTCACTGATAAGGTTTCAATACTTGTTGCTAACATTTCTTCTCCAACGCTCATTTTCTCAGATGTTTCCATTATCTCTCGCATAGCTTTAGAGAGATCAGCATCTCCAATCGCCTCAGCAATTTGCGCCATATAAGGTACTAAATTTTTAATTGTGTCCACAAGGTCTTTCATGATTAATCCTCTCTCGACTTTATTCCTTATTTCACTAACTTTAGTTCTAAGTTGCATAACATTAATTAGATCTCTATCTAGGAGAATAACTTGCCTTGCTTGTTCTCGTGCAATCGCTATATCTCCCTGCTTTAATCTCGATCGTACGCTTTTTAAAGTCTTTTTTCTTTTCAAAGAGAGCTCCTTTTCGTATCTTTGGAGCCTCATTTCTAATAATTTTAGATGAGTTCTTATCTCTGATAAGGAAGGTTTTGGCTTCTCTCCCTTTAGCCACTTTATGAATTTAATGAGCGTGCTCATTAGACGCACCTCAAATAAATATATGCTTAAAACTTGCTACATATTTTTATTGGTTTAGCCGCTTTAGTTCTTCCTTTATGCGTTGCATGAGAACTTGACTTACTGTTTTACCATCAATCCTCCCTCTAACGATCTTCATCACATCACCCATTAATGCTTTAAAGGCCCGCTCACCTCTCTCCTCAAT
>JAHKLF010000003.1 GCA_029856615.1 Candidatus Njordarchaeota archaeon | reverse complement strand
GCGGCTTGGACTGCTGGAGGAATGTTAAGCCATGCTGAATCGAGAATTAATATCACGTCAGCTTCTCCATAGAGAGAAATTCGTTCGGAGAAATCACTGGGTATAACTATTCCCGCTTTGACAAAGCCTTTTTCTACGTAATAGTGAGCATTATCTAAGTTGTCTACCACATATTTGATATCAAACGTTTCTTTAGCCATAATATGGTCAATTAGAATTTGGGATTCCTTACTAAAATCCTCTATAGCCAGTACTGTTACAATATCGCGTGGATTGCCACTATAAGCTACGCCAAATAGAAGCATTAAAGATAAAGGCAAGGCGATAACGAGAGCTACTGTTCTCTTATCTCTTACTAACTGTTTGAATTCTTTTATAATCATAGCAATTAATTTTTCAAACATGTTATCACCTTGAGGTCAAAATTATAAATGCATCCTCAAGAGTCACTGGAACTGGTTCTATCAATAATGGCTCCATCTTATGGCTCCTCAGAAACGAGGTCAATTCAGGTAATGCGGATCCAAAATCTTTGACAACTAAAATAATTTCCTCCTTGCGATCACCGATTCTATGTCTTTTCAGTATTTTGATCACCTTCGGTAGAGATGCTAGTTCCTCCATGATACTATTGGTACCCCTGCATATAATGCGCATTAAGTCTCCTCCGTACACCATCCTCTTTATCTCTAATGGTGTACCCTCCGCTATTAATTGTCCTAGGCTAATTAATCCAATCCGATCAGCTCTCTCAGCTTCATCCATGTAGTGAGTTGTGACTAATATTGTTTTACCCTCTTTCTTTAAGGAAGTAAACAGATCCCAAAAAGCGCGTCTTAATGGTGGATCTATACCGGCAGTTGGTTCATCTAATATTAAAATAGGCGGGTCATGTATGAGTGCTGTAGCTAAGCTAAGTCTTCTTTTTAACCCGCCGCTAAGATTCCCGGCCAAGAAATCCCTAAATTTAGTTAGCTCCACAACTTCTAAGATTTCCCTAATACGTTTAGCTCTCTCTTCGCGTGCCAATCCATATATTCGTCCTAAAAAATCTAAGTTCTCTAAAACCGTCAAATCACCATATAATGAGAAAAATTGTGGAACATACCCGATTCTACGCTTAGCCTTATCAGGATATCGCACTACATCGATACCATCAACATAAATCTCCCCAGAAGTAGGTTTTAATAGACCCATTATCATCCTGACCGTGGTTGTTTTTCCAGCTCCATTAGGTCCTAGGAGAGCATATATTTCTCCACATCTTATCTTCAGGTTTAAGTGATTTACTGCTACTAAGGAACCAAAGCGCTTCACTAGATCCCTAGTTACGATCATTGCATCCATGCCATAACCCTGATTTTTAGAATAGTTGTTAACATTAATGTTAACAATATTGTCAACAAGAATTTTAAATTTAATGATAGCACTAATTTTATAGTAGTAGGCTGATGATTGAAGAGAGGATAAAAGTGAAGGAAAGCTTAGAGGAAAAAATCTTAGAATTATTAAAACGAGCAGTCATTGGTCTAACAACATCCGATATTGCAGAGAAGTTAGGCGTATCAAGACTTACTATTATGAGATACTTACATTCTCTAAAAGGTCAGGGACTAATTGTCGATAAAAAGATAGGAGCATACAAACTATGGATGCTAAAGAGTACCATTGAGAATAAAAGAAAACTCATATCGCGAAAACTAGCTTGCGTACTTGCCAGTGTTTTTCTAAAAGTATTTGGAGAGAAGACTGGAAAAATAGCATACGATGTTGGAAAGAAACTAGCTAAGGAATTCATAGAAAAGTATCCAGAGGAATACAAATTATTAAACCGCGTTAAGGGAGGCCCTTTTACGAAGATCGCTACAGCAATAGAATTTATAAGTGAAGGGTTAAAGGTTAATGGCATAGATCTAGAGGAAGACAGGGGAATTATCCACATTGTGGGTTCTTTCTGCGAAGATGATGTTGTATCTAGAATTTTAATAATACTCCTAAAAGGATCAGTAGTTGGATTTTTAGAAAAAGAGATTAATAGACCAATTAAAGTAATAAGCGAAAAAGTAGGGAGAAAAAATGGAAATCTAGAAGTCATATTGGAACTTAAAGCCGAATAGCTTAAGGCTCTTTAATGATCTCTAGAAGCATATCTCTGTCCGCTCTATCACTTCGCTCTAACACAATTAAAAACTCACTTAGCATGCTAGGATCATTCATATTCTTAACTTTGTTAATTAAATTAACGATTGTCCTTCTCGATAATCTCTCCATTACACCCATATCTAAATTCCTAATTAGCCTCTTTACAATGTCACGGTTCTCATCATCGAGTAATCTGAATAAGGCCTCTTCCAAATCTGATATCTTAAGGATGTCTGATAATGTAAGCAAAATATCTATAGCCATATTTCGGTAAGCAGCGTTCTCTTCCGAGATAAAATCATATAATATGTTAATACTAGCATTATAATCAATTCTTTCTGCCAATTTTTTGAGTACAGCTAATCCTCCATTTCTTACTTCATCATCGGAATCCATTAACATTCTCCTAATTATCTCTGACAAAAAATCTACATCAAGCATTAAATTAGTATTACTCAGCATTAAAGCTAATAAACGTCTGCCGTTTCTAGTTCTGAGTAGTTCTTCAATAAGCCTAACAACCCTATCTAAATCCATTTTCTCAATTAAACGACCAAGAGAAACACCCAATTCGCTGAATTCGATACTTTCGGTATCTGAGCTCAAAATATTTATGAGCCATAATAATTTGTCTAAATCGACATCTCCCCGGAGAAATGCCACCTCTTTCGCTGCGATTAATCTATTTTTTCCACCATATTGCGCAAGTGCAATGAGTTCTTCTACACTATATTTTAATAATCTCGGCAATTAACTCATCCTCGGTACACCTAATGACTCCTTAAAATAGAATTATACTTCGGATTATATTCATACTTGGAATTAGAAGATAAATGTAGCCCCCCGAGCCGGCGCCTCGTCATGACACTCCCTTTTGGAGTTATTCGAGGCGCCCGAAAGCGGGGGGCATTTTTGTTCTATGTCATGTAATATTTGACATTCTTCTCAATATTTTTTGCCCCATGATATGATTACTGTTCATAGTTAATTGATAACGAACTTAATTATTCAAATGTATGTATACCCAGCTCTCTCTTAAGAATCGTTCTAGCAGCAATAATCCCCGTAGAACTTGCTTGTGCGAGGCCTCTACTAATACCCGCACCATCTCCTATGACAAATAGATTCTTTATATTAATTGTTTCCATCTCGGGCGTTACGTGAGTTCTTGAAGAATAGAATTTTACTTCTGCTACATATAGTAACGTATGATCACTAAATACTCCAGGAGCCAACTTATCTATAGCACGAAGAGCCTCTAATATTCCAACCAAATGCCTATGAGGAAGCACATAACTGATGTCTCCAGGCACCGCACTCTTTAAAGTCGGTTCGACAATCGATCTAGCTATTCTCTCTGGTGTACTCCTCCTTCCTCTCTTAAGATCTCCTAATCTCTGTACTAGAACGGAACCTCCGCTAAGGAGATTTGCTAATCGAGCTATGTGTTTCCCGTATGCTATGGGATCCTTGAATGGCTCGGTAAAATTCGAGCTAATTAATAATGCGAAATTTGTGTTATCGCTTTTCTTATTTTCAAATGAGTGCCCGTTCGTTGTTAAAACATCTTCGTATCTCTCTTGAATTACATACCCTCGGGGATTGACACAAAACGTTCTAACAATATCGTCATATGTGGGGGAATAATATAGAAGCTTTGGTTCATATAATCTACTAGTTAATTCTTCTAAGACTTCAAAATTAACTTCTACACGTACTCCAATATCTACGGGATTAAGTTTTAGTGGGACTTTTAAGCGCAACATTTCTTTCATGAGCCAAGAAGCACCATAACGCCCAGGTGCTAAAATGACATATTTCGCTTTAATATACGAACCATCCTCTAAATAAACTCCCTTCACCGTACCATCATCCGCATCTATGTGCTCTGCGCCGCATTTTAACCGTATGTCAGCACGCTTCTCTATTATACTTTTAGCTCTGCTTAATGCTTTAGGAGTATTATCTGTACCCAGATGTCTTATCCTATACGGAATTAACTTTAGATGATACTTTCTCGCTCTCGAAGCTATTTCAGCTACAGCATCTTCATCGAAAGGATAATATCCAGCCTCCGGCGCTAACTCTGCCCATATTAAATCCACATAATTTATTAATTTTTCTACTTCTCTCCAAGGCAGTAGATCTGTTAACCATCCTCCAACATCAGGACTTAAAGTTATTTTTCCATCACTAAACGCTCCCGCTCCACCCCATCCGCTTAAAAATTCTCGGTTCTTTATTCTCTCTTCAATATCCCCTCCTTTCTCCACTATTAATATTGATAGCTTGTCATCTGCCCATTTTATTAGCTCTAATGCAGCAAATATCCCTGCGGGCCCGGCACCCACTATCACTACATCATAATACCTCTCCACGGGATCACCATTAATTGATCAACTAGCAAGTGCTACCCGGAATATTGATTTAAATCAAAATTATTATATAAAGATTAATTGAAAAGCGACGCTGTAGAGTGATAAAGTCGTGCTAACTATGAAAAAACGTCGGCGAAAGGGGTTCGATGCAGAAAGAGAATTAGTTAGAAGACTCAAAGATAAAGGAATATGGGCTACGAGGATTCCCGTCAGCGGCGTTGCCCAACCGCTTCCAGATGTATTAGCCGTGTCCAATGGTACTCTTCACGGTTTTGAAGTAAAAAGTACCTCTAACTCTATCAACTTTTACAAGAAATCATTTGATAATACAATCTTATGGTTGGAAGCCATGAGGAACGAAAAACTGCACGCTAAAGCATGGTTAGCTGTAAGATTTCTTGGGGGAAAGTGGCGTTTTTATGAACTTACAAGTGAAACAGAAAAAATAGAAGCAAATTTAAACAATGGTTTAACACTCAGTCAATTATTAAAATTACTACGAGAACATGAAGTAAAACAATAAAGACATGATGAGGGGTCGGTTTCCTGACACTAATGATGATTCACCGCGCATCTGACTGATTATCCTGGTGCTTAAAATGGTCCAAGCAGATCTATTTGGAAGAGTTCCAGAAGTCATTATTGATTCTCATGAAATAACCATTCGGAAAAAGGATACATCAGTCACCATATTTATTGATATGCTTAGGAGAGAGAATATCTATTATCGTATCGAGAAATTAGATATAGGTGATATTTTATTACCCTCTAGCATAGTCATAGAGCGAAAAACCGTCAAAGATTTTTGCCAGAGCTTATTTGGAACGCGAGAAGGAAGACTGAGATTATTAGAACAAATCAAAAAGATGATCAAAACTTATGAGACACCAATTCTATTGTTGGAAGGCGGACTCTCCGTAAGACCAGACCCGATTAATAAAGCCATATATGTGCCTATAACTAGGAAGAAAATCGGTAAAAGACTGTGGAGCGTGGTCGAAGAAGAAATACGTATTCATCCTAATCAATTTGAGGGAGCAATAAAAGAAATTGAAAGCATGGGAGTAAGAGTAATTAAAAGTTTTGATGAGCTTCATGGTGCAATACTCCTAATGAGATTACTCAAAGAGGCTAAGGAAAAGGCAAGGTTAGAGAAAAGAAATAAATATCCGGTCGTTCGATCAAAACCAAAGCTAAGAACTCTGGAAGAGCAACAATTATTTTTCTTATCCGGTTTACCGGGTATCAGTATTGCACGAGCAAAGAAGATATTAGAAATGTATAAAACCCCCTATAATGCCATTTTAAAGGTTAAACGCTGGGATGTGGATATCGAAGGCATAGGACCCAGCACATTAGATAGAGTAATGAAAGTATTATTCACAGAATTTGGTAGCAAAAGCGAAAAAAACAAGATACAAAATGCTGATTAAAATTTTTTAACCGATAAGTTTATATATCCTTCTCATAGTTTTGTTTTTCGGCTCCTTTTCCAGGGAGCCACGAGACGGCGAAATCGAGGTAAATAGTCGTGGAAAATTTAAAATTAATTAAAATCGCAGAGTTACAGCCCACGTCACGAAATATAAGCCTATCTGCGAGAGTATTGAGTATTGGTGAACCAAAAGAAGTGATATCAAAAAGAACGGGAGAAAAACGGCTTCTTGCTGAGGCATTGATAGGCGATGAAACGGGAACAATAATTCTAACACTGTGGGACGATAAGGTTGGAGTATTAGAAGTTGGGAATACCTATGTGTTTCAAAATGCTTTCGTGACAGTATTTCGGGGGTCTATGAGACTAAATATCGGAAAATATGGGAATGTAAATAAGAGTAACAAGGAAATTTCGGAGGACATGGTTAATAAATCTAGAAATCTCTCTGAAGAGAAAGTAAAAATGCCTTCATTTCAAAGGAGAAGAAGGAAATCCTTTAGAAAGAGCGGTTCAGGGAGAAGATCCTACTAAAAGATGAATACCCTAAATAACATCTATATCTTTTTCTGACTTATTATCTCTTCCAATATTTCTTCAAAGACTCCTCTGCTTATTATTGCTCGATCCTTTGTAGAGACTTCAAAAATATATGGCCCAAAAAAATTATTCTGAATAAATGCTCTTATTAAACTATGAAAATCTATTTCCCCTTCACCTACTGCTAGAAGCATGTCTCTACCCTTTGGTGCATCTCTGATGTGCGCATTAATTACATAGTCTTTAAGTAAATTATATTGCTCCAATGGATCACCGATTACATTAGCTTGAACAACATCAAACGTTATTCGCAGATATTTATTCGCATTCACGGCTCTTAAAACTTCTAATAACTCCTCCGGTTTTCCTATATCTAGCTTTCCGCCTCTATTTTCCATTGCTAGAATGATATCATACTCTTCCGCAATTTCTAAGAGATTATTCAATGAATCAATAAGTATTTCATTTGCTCGCTCACGGTAAAGTTGACATGGAAAGAAACAAAGTCCTAAGTGAAATGTTACTAGCTTAGCATCAATACTGTGCGCTAATTTTATTGTATCGTACAAAATCTTAATTGATAATTTTCTCACCTTTTCGTTAAAACTAGCTAAGTTAATGCTATGAAAGGGTGCATGCAGTTGAATTCTTATATTATAATTGTGAGAAAGTTGCTTGATTTTTGTTATTTTTTCTTCATTAATATATCCGGGAATAACATCTGGAACTTCGCAAAAAAGCTCAACTACCTCGAAGTGATTTCTTCCCGCAAATTGGATCGTTTCTATAGAGGCATTATTTACATTTTTAGCTATTGATGATGAAACCCCAAATAATGCCCTCATCTAAATCCGCTCCAGCCAAATTTCTCCGCGAACTTTTTTAGTACATTTAGTGATCTAGTAGCGATTACTACGAACCGTGGTGATACGTACTTTAGTAACTTCTTGGTTTCTGTTAATATTTCGACTTCTGATTTAGGATTATTGTGTAACTCCCATGGAGAGGGTCTTAATCCTACATATACTTGGATAATTCTATCAGCAATTGTTCGTTTTTTGCTAAGAAATTCTACAGAAAACCCTGACTCTAATAGATGTGGTATATTCAATGCGAATCCAAAGAAATCGCTATAACAAAAAAGTTTGTTCATTTCTTCAAAATCTCGTGGTTCACGTAGGATTTCATACGGATAATAATAATTCTCAAGAAGCAAAAAAACTTCATGTTCTTTCGCATAATCAAGCAATTTCGACATCTTTTCTATAAAATCTTTTTTTAGAAATACACTAAACCTTTTCTCAGGATAAAACATCATTCCCGCTTTTATTATGACTGCATCAGCTTCGATTTTGCTTGCAATTTTAATGCATTCAGCGTATTCATTAAATGTTAGTTCTCGAATATCTCTATTTATACTAATTAAATTTTCAACAAAGCTCGGCGCTTTAATGGATGATGAAACACCAAAATCAATCAGCTTTTCTTTAATACATAACCAAGACCGATCACCCGCGTTTAGATCACAGTGAGGAGGACAACAGAAAATATCTAGATGTTCTATATTAATAAAATCGGTAGCAAATTTAAAACACTCTTCTATCGTTCTTTCAAAGCACAGTATCGACGACACACCCATTTTCATTTAATCTGCACCAGTAAAGAAATAAAGTATAGTAAAGAGCTAAATAAGAGATATCAGTATAAGCTCTTAATCAAGCTCTCCCCGATCTCACGGCCTTTTTTAAATGCTTTAATATTAGGATCAATGATTTTCTCTCGGCCCTTGAAAACCTTTCTAATCGCCAATTCCCCACTCTCCGGTTTTAATGGAAAACCGGGAATACTAAAAGCCATACCTAGTAAAATAGTATTCTGAAGCACTGGTTGCCCTAATTGCATTGCGATTTCGAGCGCATTGACTTTAAGGATATATTTCGTAACACTATTCAGCGCATTTAAGATTTCATCTATTGAAGGATAATCTTCCAGCCCCGCAGCCACGGAAGGAGGAGGAATAATGTTTAAATTAAGAATTAAGTAGCCATTGTTCTTTAGATAATGAATATTTCTTAGCGTTTCGATTGGTTCTAGCCCAATCAACAAATCGGCAGAACCTTTTTTGATTAATGGAGAGAGAACCTTTCCAATACGTAGTGTTGATATTATTGATCCGTATCTCTGAGCGAGACCATGTATCTCACTAGACATAACATTTTTTCCCTCTATTAATGCCGCTTCAGCCAAAATCCTAGTGGCTGTTAGAATTCCTAATCCACCAACCCCTGCTATTACGATGTTATATTCTTGCTCCATAGTGTTCCCCCTTTAGCTAATTTACAAAAATTCTTAATTAAAGTTTAGGCATAGTTCTCAAAATTCGCATTCGGGTCCCTTTCTTTTAACTATCTGTAATCCAAAAACGAGTTTTATGGGATATCTATCATGGACTACTGATACAAGACCTTTTCGTAAAAAGCTACCATAGACTCCTTTTTCTCTGAACGTCTTGTTTCTCACGATAAGCCGTTCTATTGCAGGTGGAAGAGATCGAGTTATGTCTGCTAGGATTTCCCACCACATGTATTGAAAACCCAAAACGGGTTCCAAATCCATATCGTAGTTACCAGTAATATAGAAATTTTTTTCCATTTCTTCTAATTCCTCAGCAAATTCCTCACCATATCTCAGAATAAGCTCATTCTTTAGCTTTTCATTGAGTTCCGGAATAAGCCTTCTAATGACTAAATTTAGCATTTTATCAACCGCATCTATAAAGTTAACTCCCTCCTCTAAACTCTCTTTATAAATAGGCCAAATTTTAACCAGATCTATTCCTACTCGTCGCCAAATTCTTATAAGATAGCAAAATTCATTTCCTTTCTCCTCCAAATTCGGCACCTGGTGTCAATTAACTTTCATTTCAATGATTATCTCAAAATTGGCGTTTTCGCGTCTGATAAAAGGTCCTCCTATTTCTACGGATTTATTTATAAAATGCGCTAGAATACTACTTATGACACCTTTTAATAGATAAGCTACTAACTTAACGGTATCTCGATTTAAATATTCCCCTTCGATAAATACGCGAAGAATTCCTCTATTCGCCCCAATTCTTATTCCTTCGCTTTTGACTCCCTCTGAAATCATAGATATAACATCACTAATTTGCGTAATAAAATCCCCCTCATCAGTTTGCAGAGTTATATTTAATAGATCAATTATATCATCCGCTAAAGCATTCCCTACTTTCAGCGCTATTTCATAAGCTTCATCTTTAAAGACCTTAAGGAATGCTCTCCCTATGGCATTTATAATTCTTCTGGGTATGAGCTTCCTTCTTTCCTCAATAAACATCGTTAAATACCATAATCTGTATGCACCTATCTTTCTATCTTTAACAACACCTGCGGCTTTCAACTTCTCTAAATACTTGGATACTGTGAGTCTACTAACCCCCATTTTCTCAGCTATCTCCTTCGCTGTTAATCCCCAGCGATTCTCCTTAAGTAAATTGATTATTCTATCCTCTATACTCAGTTTAATCACCCACGTCGCTGAGAGAAAAATTCTTTTTATTAAAAATTAAACGTTCAATATTTTTAAATTGAAAATTTGAGCAATTTGTTTGTGAGTTTTTACTGTTATCGTTATAAAGGTGTTATTATGCCCGAAGGCATTTTTTTGATGCGATGGGATCCTAGATTAGGGCCCGAAATTTTGGGTATGCACCCTCCAGAAGCCGTTATAACTCGTGATGAATTGGTAAATATATTTGGTTCATTATTGCTACGAGAAGAAGAAAGACGTGAAGGTTTTTATTCATATCAAACATTAAGTGAGCCAAGACTGAATGTGGTTGCGTATTATTCTGGAGAGGAATTAAATCAATTATTTGGAATAATTTTACGCGAAGATGAAGATATGGAAGCTTATCGTGGAGGTCTCGTCAGAGTAGCCATTAGAATGTTCAAATTGGGAGAAATAGCTATTGAGACCGAAGAAAAGTGGAGTGAGATTTGGCAATGGATCATAAACTATCCTACTATGACTTTAGAGCAGAGATTAGGAGATATTTTCCAAGAAGCTGAAGCACGAAGACTACTGGATATAATGGTTGAAAGAGGGATATCAACAATAGATGATGTAGTATTAGCGATGAAATCGGAGTTTCCAGTTCTCTCTCGGGACGTAATTGTAACTTATGTGCATAGTTTAGAAGCTTTGAACATATTTGCTACTAAATGGGATGAAAAAGCTTTAATCGAGCGCGTCTATTTACTCCGCGATGTTCTATTTCACAGGAAACGTCCAGAGAAATACAATGATATAACTAAAGAAATAAGAACTTATACATCAAAATGGGAAACCTTCGCGCAAAGATATTATAATGAAGGATGGATGAATGATAAAAATGTTTTACCAGAAATACTTGGTAATCCCGAGAAGTACCGGGTGATACTTGAATTTCGAAAACGAGGAGTAATTCATGAAAATGAAGTAAATGCTGTAGGATGGTCAGATATCGTAGAAGATCTCAGGTATTTAGAAATTATAGACAAGGAAGATGAATATTATTATCTATTCAGTGATCCCACGGTTGCATATGTCTTCCCGAGATATACGATTTCATCCGTCGTCGAAAAACTGAGAGACGGTACGTTTAGTAAGGATCTCGTTATGGAATATCTTAGAATGCTCAGAGATTCCTATATGCGGACGTAATTGGTGTTTTTTTAATGGAAAAGAAAATCGCATTGGCGAAAGAAATTATCGATAAAGCAGTAAGGGGGGAGATTTCCCCTCTTACTGCTCTTAAAGAAATATTCGGAGAAAATTATGAGCTAGTTGACGAGTTTGTACCATTTGGATATAATACTACGGAATTGATTTGCAGACTTATAAAGTTAGCAGGATTAAGGGATGATGAGAAATATCAACTGATAAGTGAATCCATAGAAGTCTCATTAAGTATGGGTTTTGAGATATTTCTACTTCTCATAAGATGTATTAAAGACATCATAGATTATGAGATCATAATTGACATAATTAAAAAAGCGCTTGAAAACAAGGACATTAACTACATTATCAAAGAGATTCATTTCTTGTCGTCTAAAAGCGATGAGTACATGGTTCCTATAGCTATAATATTACCAGCTTTAAAGGATATCGCAAATTCTCGCTTCATTAACTATCTGATCAATAAAATATCAAAAAAACGTGATAAGGAAACTTCTAAGTGGTTATTTAAAGCAATGAGCTATCTTGTAGATCTTTTAGGCGGAACAAGAGTAATAAGATACATCTCTTCATTTTTTTCGGAGAAAAAAGCATGGTGGCGATTTGATGATATTGCCTTAGCCAGTTTATGTAGTCTGCGCCAAATATATTTAACTACCGATATGAAAGATGATGTTCTAAGAATATTGGATGAGATCTTGAGCGCCAAAAACCTTCCTGATAAACTATTGAGACGCGTTGTATTTTCTTATGACCACAATGAAGTATCTTCTCTTTTTTGGGCCATATACTTATTCCCAGAGAAATTTGATGCAAAGAAGACTCTTACAAGCGCTATAGCATGTCTCAAAAAACATGGTGAGAAAATTTCTTTTGAGGTATCTTCTGCTCTCGAAAAAATAGTGACGAAACTAAATAATAAAGATTTTTACATTCTAGGCAGACTAGCATACCATGAGGACTATAGAATTAGATTAGGCATAGCAATGACGTTAGCGAAATTACTTAATGAAGGCGATATACGTGCTCTCAAATTTTTATGGTCTTTAGCCAGAGACAAAAGAAGTATTGTGCGACGTGTAGCGTGTTCTGCGTTAATAAATAATTTAAATAACCTCAATGAAGACAATTATAAAATCACCCTTTACGCTCTAATTAGAAGTGGATGGTCGGTAGCCATAGAGGCAGCATTATCTTCACTAATTGGGCATGAAAAAGAAATACCAATATCCGATTTGAAAAATATAGTATCCATCATCTCCCGTGATCCAAGATCTATCGTTCTTCGAAATTTGCTAGACATATTATCTATTCATTGGACATACTTTGATCAAGAGTTTATCATGGAAAGCTTGTCTCGCGTTGTGAATTACGTTGGGAACAGAAGAGAATTATTCGAGGCTTTTGAAAACTTGGTATTAGATATTGCAAAATATTTAGCCAATAACCATAATATAACAGCATTAAAAAAATTGCAGAAAATCATTCTGGGATCTGCATTGTGGGAGTCTCAGAAAAAACGCTTGCTCAGCTTACTTAGGCAGATTGCGAGACAATTCAACTTTAGTTCTCAGTAACATGGTCACTTATATTTCGTAATACTGCCTATTACTTGTAATTTAAGGAAGTTAGGTAGATCTAACATGCCTGTCCACCGTATTAAAATTGGAGATATTATAGTATCATCTACGCGGGATCTCTCATGGACAAGTATTCTTGAACTTTCCCAGTTAATAAAGAAGTTTGCTACTTGGGATTCTAAACAAAAAATATGGATAATCAACTGGCGATTATTTTCCCAATTATCTCATGCATTAAAATTTATCGAGAAAGTATCCCACCTGGATGCAATATACGGCTCTCATTTATCCGATATTATAGAAAAAATAATTGCAAGCACGCCATCGATTAGAATAAACGATTCCGAGATAATGATTCTGGCACTTGATATTGATCCGTTTAGTATTGTTAAGAATGAAGAATATATGGACTTTCATCCAAGATTTAAAAGAGAGACGGTAAATATAGAGGGATTAGGGAATATAGAAGCTCCTTATATTTCCTTTAAGAAAACTCTGCTTTATAAGGCTATAAAACAAGATAAGAAACTCCCTAGTCTCCTTAATGATATTGTAGAAAAAGTCGGCATTCAAGAAATAACACCAGTAATCAAAGTTCGGCCGCTTAATACTAGAAAAATAATAATAGAAATGCCTTCCGATAGCCCTTCTATGCTAATAAATGAGTTACTTGAGTTAGGGCGCATAAAAATTTTTTACGAAGATGTCTCAGGAAAACTCTCAGAAAAAGTTTTTCAATTAGGCTATATGAAAGAAAGAATAGAAGAAAAAATAATTATTCTTCCATCATATGCTATTGGATATGTGGAAGAAATATTCTCGCGCTATGACGTAAAAGCTGATATCGATTATGGTATTAGTCCCCAAAGAATTGATTACTCTATAGATAAAAAGTTTGAATTAATGCCTTACCAAGCAGACGCTCTTAAGTCATGGATTCAAAATAATAAAAAAGGTACCATCGTCATTCCCACGGGAGGAGGAAAAACCTTCATAGCGTTAGCTGCTATTGCTGAACTTAAGGTTTCAACAATTATATTCGTACCTAATAAATGGCTTTTAGATCAATGGATATCACGAATATCAAAATTACTGGGGATTCCTATTGGGCTCATTGGAGTTCTTGGAGGAGGAAAAAAACTAATAAAACCCATTACTGTGGCTACATATCAATCAGGATATAAATACATAGATAAGCTTTCTGATAAGTTTATGTTCGCTATCTTCGACGAAGCTCATCATGTTCCAGCACGTACATTTAAAGACATAGCTCTTAATATTAGAGCCATATATAGAATGGCCCTCTCTGCTACTCCAGAGAGAAGAGACAGAAATGAAATTTTGTTATTTAAACTCGCTGGCAGGATTGTTTACAACATAAGTTACCGTGAATTAATACTGAAAGGCGTCGTAGCTCCTGTTGTTGTTAGAAAAATCTATGTACCGTTACCTCCCGAATTAAGATTAATCTATTCTCAATATGCCCAGCAAGCGAAAAATTGTCTTGATGACATTAAGTACAGGCAGATAATTAACAAGATGATTGAAATAGCAAGAGATAACCCTTTAAAAATTCAGATTATTAAACAAATAGTTTTAAAACATGCGAATGAGAAAATATTCATCTTTACTGGTAGTATTGATTTCGCCGAAAGAATAACTAAGGAACTTCAAAATCTGACTTCAGTGGCGCTTTTAACAGCTAAAACTCGGAGTACTAAGGAGGAAAAGATAATAAAGGGATTCCAAAGAGGAATAATAAGGTGCTTAGTTTTAATTAGAAAAGGCGAAGAGGGCGTAGATGTCGGCGATGCATCGATTGCTATTATTGCTGGTGGAAGTAAGCAAGAAAGAGAATTTATCCAGAGAGTAGGTAGAGTGTTAAGAGCCCGTGAAGGAAAAATTGCACGGGTATACGAGATTGTCACTGAGAATTCAATTGAAGAAACATTAAGTAAGGCTAGAAAATCTCATACACTTGTGAGAGGTATTGAGAAATACATTGAAAGAAAATTCGGAATTCCAGCTTATAAGAAAATTATATGGAGAAAATCTCATTCTATAGAATAAGTAGGCTATATTTTCAATTTCCAGCGAAAATCTCTGAGAAAACTTCCACCCTCTAATTATAGTCCTTCGAAAAATTGATGCAAAAAACTTCTGCCTCCTAAGCCAGTATAATAACCTTTTCAAGCCCTCACACTTGACATACACGGTGACGAGAAGACATGTTGAGACGGTAAAAATCTAGAGTCATCGATAATACCACCTATCAAACCCGACAAATAACTAACATAGCCTCCACCAGAAACCCTCTCCATAAACACGCTCAAAAACTTGTTCACTCTATCCTCAAACGCAAATACAGAGAGCCCTCGCTTACAATCCTGCCAGACGAAATCTATCGGGTTGAGGTGAGGCGAGTGAGGTGAAAGATATGCGAGAATAATATCGTTTCTCTCAGCCACATGCAGTGTGACGCGGGCTTTATGAATCCTAGCGTTATCTACAACGAGCACAAGCACCGAGTCTAGATTGTTTCGTCGGAGCGCTTTCAAAAATCTCACGAAGCTATCAGCCTTGCAAGAAGGTGTGAGGATAACTGCGCTCTTTCCATCCAGCACGTACACACCAATTGCGCAAAATTTCTTTCTCCCTCCGTATTCCATTGGTTGTATTGTCCCCCAGAGGGTCCCTTTGAAATTTGGTTTGTCTTGTATCGCTGTTTCATCCGCAAATGCTAGAAGGATTTTTGAGTATTTCTTTCTTACGGCTACTCTTTTGGCTTTTTCTAGCGCTTCTCTTAGCCTTTCTTCCAAGATTTCTTCGGTATTTGATGGCGTTTTTGTGTTTTTTGGGTATGGTTTCTTGTGGGGATTTTTAAGCGTTTTCTGAGCCGCCATGTCGTGTCGTACGATATTTTCTTCCCCGTTAGTTCCTAGGCTAGTTTCTGAGTGTCTCTTATGCTTATTGGTTGTTTTTTAGCTTGCTCCGCCATTTTTCGCCAGGTTTCTTCTTCTATGATTGATTTTCGGCCCCTTTTTAAGGTCTTCTAATCCCTCTGAACCCTTCTCGTTCCATCTTTGGGTGAGCCGGTAGATCGTTGACTTGTCCATTTGGAGGAGGTCTACAACTTCTCCTGGGGTTTTCCCTCTCATTAGGTGGTATATGGCTAGGAGTCTAAGGGCTTTTGTCTTGTCTTTCTCTCTCTTATGCAGTTTTCTAACCTCTTCTGAAGGTAGGTGTGGCACTATTTCTACTTTCTTGGGCAATATGCCTCACTGGTATCACGCGTATTATTTCTGGAGTATAAGTGTTGTCTTTTGGGTTATCTCGGGCGTTTGTGGTTGGTGGTTATTGGTCAATGGCTTGCTTAGGTAAGAGATTTTTTTGCATTAATTTTTCGAAAGACTATAAATTTACCCTCATATCAGAAAAAACATTTTCTCCGTTAAATACTCCACATTAATATTTCATTTTAATTATTAATTTCCAAGATCAACTTAGGTGAAACCTATGTCAGTAATCCTAGGAAACCCTGGTGAACGTCGATTTTTACTTGGAAATGAGGCGTTTGCTAGAGGCGTATTAGAAGCCGGCGTGGGATTTGTAGCCGCTTACCCCGGTACGCCTAGTACAGAAATAATTGATACATTAGCAGAAATCGCCCAGAAAGTAGGTATGTATGTGGAATTTTCCACTAACGAAATCGTAGCATACGAAGCGGCATTCACAGCTTGCTTAACGGGTGTGCGGAGTTTCTTCGCCGCAAAACACGTGGGAATTAATGTAGCTGCTGATGCGGTAGCTACATCAGCATATATTGGCACTAAAAAAGGATTTGTTTTCGTATCAGCAGATGATCCGTATGCTCATAGCTCTCAGAATGAACAAGATAACAGGCATCTTGCAAGGATGTATGGGCTTATCCTATTAGAACCTGGAAATCCTCAAGAGGCAAAGGATATAGTGATCGAGGGATATGAAATCTCTGAGAGAGTTAATCAGCCAGTTATGATAAGAAGTACAACTCGTGTTTCCCACGCTAGAGGTATAGTCACTTTTGGTCCAGCTAGAGAAATAGTTACTAGTGGTTCATTTGAGAAAGATATATCTAGATTTGTTGTCGTGCCAGCTAACGCGCGAAAAAACCATGCTGAGATGCTTAAGAGATTAGAAAGGGCTAGCGAGGAAGCAGAGCGAAGTAGACTAAATGAAGTATTTGAGACGTCCGGTGATGATCCGCCAATAGGACGTTTCGGTATTATTGCATCTGGCGTGTCTTACTATTATGCATTAGAAGAGATACTTAAGTTAGGGATATCTGCGAAGTTACTTAAATTAGGATTTTCTTACCCTTTACCAAAGAGGAAAATTATCTCTTTCTTAGAGCAATTAGATAGCGTGTTAATCGTGGAAGAAGTAGATCCCGTCTTAGAGAGAGATATCAAAGCCCTCGCACAAGAAAATGAAGTATCAATTAAAATTCATGGGAAAGATATACTTCCTAAGCTGTATGAGTTAAGGCCAGAAATTGTAGAAGCTGGAATAAAATTCGCTACTGGGCTCTCTAAGGACAAGCCGGAACCACTTTCTATCGCCGCTCCTCAAACCATGCTAGGAATCAGAATTCCCTCTAGACCACCTGTATTCTGCCCAGGATGCCCACATAGAGCATCATATTATGCAGTTAAAGCTGCCCTTCTAGAATTAAAAGTGAATCCTAATCACGTAATTTACCCAACCGACATTGGATGCATGACACTTGGAATAATGCCTCCCTACAAGATGGGCGATTTACTATTATGCATGGGGTCTAGTGTTGGCACATCCTGCGGATTAATTCAAACAACAACACATCCAGTGATAGCATTTATTGGGGACTCTACTTTCTATCATGCAGGGATCCCTGGATTAATAAACGCTGTGTTCAATAAGCATCCATTGATATTAGCTATACTGGATAATCAAATAACCGCAATGACCGGCTTTCAGCCAGATCCTAGTACTGGATTTACAGCTATGGGTCAAGAAACAAGAATTGTGAGAATAGCTGAAGTAGCTAAAGCAGTTGGTGCTGATTTTGTTATTGAGGTAGATCCAGTATTGCACTGGAAAGAGGCAAAGGAAGCATTCAAGAAAGCATGGGAAGAGTACAAAAAAGGAAAAGTTGTTGTAGTAGTCTTTCGTCACTGGTGTGCTTTAACCGAGAGAAGATTAAAAGGTTTTGCAGGTATGGGCGGGAAATATGTAATCACGGATAAATGTGTTGATTGTGGGATATGTTACAAGGTTTTCAATTGCCCAGCCATATTCTATGATAAAGAGAATAAAAAACCATATATTCGCCAAGATCTCTGTTTATCGTGCGGTGTATGTATGCAAATATGCCCCGTGAATGCAATAGAGCGACACTAAAACTTAATTGCTTCTATACCTCTCCTTTACGATGTATTTTCTTGCTGAGCCAGTACTCTATCTGTATTTGCTTCCAAATTTGCATCCCTAATTAAACGTTGTAATAATTCTTCGGCACTTATTGTGGATAGTCGTCTCGAGACTATTATTCTATGGATTCCAGTTATTAAGCCCGATAACCCAATGCCCGAGAGAAACGGAATCCATATCGATAGCCACGTATTCTGTCGCGTAGGATATACAAATACTTCTTCTCCAGAAATTTTTAGTAGTATCATTGGTTCTTTGCCGTTCCTTTTAGTAAATCTATGAATCGATGAGGATAATACTCTCTCACTAGTTTTTATTGTAATATTATAGCTACAATTCGCATAGACCTGAAGATCATAATACTCCATCGGCGGTACAATAATCTTTACGGGGTCCGAAGAATTCTCTGGGGCCAAAAGTACTTCTAATGCGTCAAATCGCTCATTTATTATGATTATTCTTCCTAGATCTAAATACGCTTTGATGTACTGGTTACTTGTCACATTTGACCAAATAACCCTGCCCCAGTAGTCTATGATCTCCACTTTCACGGCATTCGCTATTGTTGTAAATGTAGTATCTGATATAACTGTACCGTTAACCTTTATTGTAAATTGATTAGCGCTAACTTTTTGCATGGTATATTTGTTCACTAGCGTTATTTTATAGACTTTTACAAGCTGGAGAATATACTTTGTCAAGTTCTCTAAGTCTCTTAATGAGAGCATAATATTCTTAGAGATATTTAATTGCAGGTCGTATAGAGACAGTAGGAGAGTTTCATTTAGCATATGTATTTCCGTATCTATTAGGAAAATATTATCCTTAACACTCGCGATGAAACTATTAATTGTTGCATTTAGCTCTATTATGTAGTTTGACATATCTAAATAAAGAGATGAGATAGTACTATTTATCATGAGTATACTACTATTTAAGTTCCATATTATTTCAAAAAAGGTAGAATTTATGATTACAAACTTATTGAGAAGCTCTAATATCATAGATGATAACGACGAATTATAAGAGGTAATCATTTGAGCTATTGCTAATAGAAGGTTACTTACTGATGTATTCATGATTATCATTTGACTACTGATGTTTAATAATAGGCAGCCTAAGGACGTATTCATTGAAATTATGTTGGATTCTAAATCTACTAGTATGTTATTAATCGACGCATTTACGGATAATAATGCAGATACTAAGTAAGATGAAAAATTAAGGATTGTAGAATTAATAGTTACGATGTCTAGTGAAATATTGCTTAATAATGCTTCCATATCGGTATAAACGATCATGATACTGTTATTAAGGTCTATTAATATTTGCGAAATTGATGAATTTGTTAAAGATACTAAGTTTGATAAGTTAATTCCTAAGTCATTCATCATTGATTCAATATTATGCAATTCATAGCTCACTTCGGTAAGCATATCCTGAATCTCACTTCTTATATTAGTTAAATTGATATTAATCTCAGCTATTAAGCCGCTTAGTGTAGAATTAATGTTATCTATTTCTACTAAGAAATTAACTGAAATATTATTAATAGTGCTATTGATATTTGTGAGCCTTAAATTGATATGGTGAATTTGATTTATTATGGACGAATTAATCTGTTGTAGCTGATATATTAGATCGCCTAGCACTGTTCCATTTATCATAAAGTACATATCACTTCTGATGGTGATATTCATCTCTAGTGAACCACCCGAATCCCCGAGATAATCAATCTTTATGGAATAATCTCCTGGCCTTAATATGTATTCAGTTATCTCACCAGGTGCTAACCATTCGCTCCAAGACAATGTAGCATTATCCTTTGCAATATAGAAATGTACAAATAAATCATCTCTGTTATTCTTAACTTTAAAACTGTACACCTCAATAGGAATAATTAGTGTTTCTCTGGGATGCAATGTATCATTAAAAACAATACCACCAAATATATCCTTTATAACTAGATTAATAAGCGACGATGAAGGCACTTCTATAGTATTTATAAAGAGTCTCTTATAATCTGAATCCGCAGTATATTGCGTAATAATGGCGCTCGTATCTATCATCTCATTCGATATTTGGGTAATCCTAGGCAAATATTTGTCGTTAGATAAATAATAGGTTATATTGACGTATTCTGACGAAAAACTTGTATTGGCGCAGAAGAAACCGTAATATCCCTCAAGTGGCATCGATACATCTTTTAGACTTAATTGTGTATAAATTGTGTTATAGGGAGATATAATCTCCATGTCCACTATAATTCTCTTTGTTAAGTAATCTATATACGCAGTTATATAGGCACGGTCTCCTAGATCCTCTAATAATGTACTATTAATGTATTTCGTTCCGTTTATAACTGCATATACGATTACAAAATTTCCAGTGGCATTTTTCTCAAACCTTAATGTTAATAAATTATTCGATGAATTAAATATAAGATGATTACCCCAAAATGCTCTGCTACTGCTCTCATTAAAAGTATAATAAACCTTAGTTCTCGCAATTATTACTGATGGAAAAACCTTCTGAGTTAATATCCATGAGATCTCGTTTGAGGCTTCATGATGTAAAACAGATACATCAGTGGATGATACTATCTTCCACCCTAAATCAGCATATGTCCAGTTATTAAGCGATTGGGATGATGAAAAATCATCATAAAATAAAATCAATGATTTAGCCATTACATTAGGTTGCACGGTAATCTCTTCAGATCCGTAGTGCATGATAAGCGTTGCATTATAAGTGATCCTTCGAACCTTTATCCAAATATTTGCTACTTTACCATCCCAGTATTCTATATAGTGAGGCAATAATACTTCTTTTCCTCCCATTTCTTGCGTAAAGTAAATATCTCCCAAGTCGGGTCTAGCGGCTAAGAAGTTGAAAACGCTACTATTTAATGCGAGAAGCAGAGGATAGTCTGGATAAACCAACTCGCTGGGATTTCCAATCGTTATATTACGTTTGAATAAGGTTTCATTAGCATAATTAACTTTCATTTTGATGAATCTATAATAAACATCAAACAGATCAAGTGGAATAACATTGCCCCGCGTATCGATTATTACGATCTTCATCATTTGAGAACTCTCATAATTCCAGTAATCACTGCTTTCAAAATAGATTACATATTCACCAGGATACTTCGCTTGAAAACTTCTAGTCGTATAATTCCATGATATTTCTGGTTCAGCATCAATGAACTTCCAGAACGGTGAAACATTCGCTAGGTAAATAGTTGCATTTGGTTTCTCGATTTCGATTATCATCCTGTGTAAGATTGATTTGTCGCTCAAACGCTTATACTCCGTGCTTACTACATTAGACACCGGATCTTGTCTTAAATGAGCATATGAAATTCTCGCTATGAAATATGTGTACGAATAATACTCTCCAAAACCATAAATCTTTATAATAATCCTTCCATCCCCAGTAATATACCCAGGACTTATATGATAAGGCGATCCATTCGCTAATCCTAGATACTTAAAAGTCTCAGTAACCGGGTCAAAAATACTCATATTAAGATAATATGCGTTTCTTATAACCTCAGTTTCTCCTCCTATTTCATAATAAATATCATAAACAGCTTCAACATACAATAATCCAGAATAATCTGACTCCATGTAAAGGTACAATTGAAGCTCCTGATCATCAACTTTCACATATAAATAATCACTATCATTGGCGATAAATGATATTAAAGACCCATTGATTAGCGTACCAGATGCGAGAATATACTCTGATGGATAAATTTTTTCATTATAATCTATTATGATCTTTATGGCTTCGCTAAGTTCCCAATCTGATGACATAGTTGAGAAATTATTTGCGTGATAATAACTATCAATCCCGCCACTCTTTAGCATAACAACGTGCAAACATAAAACTGTCGCTAGTAGCATTAATATAGTTACGGTAAGTAAAAAATTCTTAAATAATCGAAGCACCAATGCACACACCCGAAATCGAATAATTGGTTCTAATGAGATAGATTCCATGGAAGAAAAAAAGGCGCAAAACAATGTTTAGCATAAAAATCGATCTGCATGTTCATACTAACCGATCAGATGGCACGGTATCCCCCGATATAATGGCAAATAGAGCTAAAAAATTAGGTCTAGATGGCATCGCAATAACCGATCATGATGTCGCTATAACCGAGGACGAAGTCTTTTACTTAGCTGATAAACATAATCTAATAATTATTCCTGGTGTAGAAATAACAACAAAACAAGGACATATATTAGGTCTAGGAATTTTTGAGACCCCAGAAAAAAACTTAGATTTACGCTACGTTATTAATTTCATAAGACACTTGGGAGGGATCGTAATCATCCCTCACCCATTCGATTTTCTTAGGAACGGTATAGGAAAATACATTAAGGAAATTAAAGCTGACGCCATTGAAGTAATTAATGGAGGCGTACTACTAGATAGATTCAATAAGAAAGCATTCCAATTCGCAAAAGAGAACAGTATAACTATGGTAGCAGGAAGCGATGCGCATGATCCTGATCAACTTGGGTATGCCTATACAATAATTAATAGTGAAGAAAAAGACTATGAGGAAGTATTAAAATCGATTATTCTGGGATACACACGGCCAGTAGGGAAAAAATATGGAATTCTATCGAAAATAAAAGTCCATTTGAAAAAGATTAAAATGAAATTTTAAGGGCATCCTCATGCCTCCTCCGCATATCAAAGTATCAAGAGGCAGGCATTCCTTAGTTTTAGCGTTTCCTTCTTTTAAAGTCGCCATAAAGATATACAGAAGAGGCCTACTTGCAAATGCGAAAAAAGAATTTGAGTTTTTAAGGACTCTGTCAGAAAAGAAGTTTAATGTTCCTAAACCTTATGAGTTAATAATTCATGAATATCCAATTTTAGTTCGTGAATATATAGAGGGCAAACATCTAAAGGATTTCTTTAACGAGTCTTCTCCTAATGAGATAGTTAAAGTTCTCAAAGATCTGCTTATAATTGCTCATAAATTAGATAATGAAAACATTTTTCTCGACGAACTTAGCTACCCGACAAAGAATGTAATTGTCACAAAGGATTTAAGAGTCTATATAATCGATCTTGAAAGAGCAGTTAGAACGAGAAATAGGAGTAATGTCACACAATTATTAGGCTTTCTATATAGGATCGGAATTAGCTCTAGTGTACTCAAACAGAAACTTGAGAATCATATAAATTTCAATGTAATCAGAAGACTAGGGCAAATATACAAGGTTAAAAGGGAAATAAAATGTGTATTAGATGAATTCTTTTTGTGACAATGATTCCAATTAAGCTCTTTAAGCTTGTGATCTAGAGGGAAAATTTATGATGGATAAACCGGCGATTTTGGGCGGAGAACCCGTGTCAAAAAAGCCCATTCGTTTCACTGAAATTTTATTGACCCAGGAAGAAAAAGAAGCTGTTATGGAATGCTTAGATGCTCGCCATCTTACTTCTGGAGAATACATTGAAAAATTTGAAAAAGCATTCGCACAGTTTATTGGCGTGAGACATGCACTCGCGATATCAAACGGTACTGATGCGCTATTTCTGTCATATTTGGCTCTTAATTTAACATTTAAAAAGAAAATCATAACGACGCCGCTCACATTTATAGCAACAGCCTCTTCTATCATCCATGCGGGAGCAATACCCATTTTCGCCGATGTAGAAAACGATGGAAATATAAGTCCAGAATCCGTGAGAAGTATAATGAAGAAAGAAGAAATATCCGCTATTACCGTTGTTCATATGTATGGAAAACCTGTTAAGCTTGAGGAATTTAAAGAAATTTGTAATGAAGCAGGGATTCCTCTCATTGAAGATGCTGCTCATGCTCACGGAGCAGAATATAAAGGCAGGAAAATAGGAACTTGGGGAGATATAGCAGCATTTTCCTTATATCCTACAAAGATAATCGCCGCGGGAGGTTGGGGGGGCGTTCTCACTACTAATAATGATGAACTATATGAGGAACTCATTTTATTACGCGCGCATGGAGAACTCAGACATATAATCGGTCCCGAAGGCGCATATGTTTATCGCCGACTTGGATACAACATGAGAATGAGTAACATTGAGGCTGCAGTGGCTTATTATCAACTTTTAAAAATCAATGATTTTATAGAGAAAAGAAGAAGAAACGCTAAACTCTTAAGTGAGAAGTTAATCGATTTACCAGGAATTGAGGTACCAAGAGAAGAACCTAATTCAAAACACGTTTATTACATATATGCCATTACAATTGACGAAAAGAAAATTAAATGGACTCGCGATGAATTTGTCAAAGCGCTCAATAAGGAGGGCATCGAGGCTAAAAAAGGATATCATATTCCCTTACATCAGCAGGAATTTTTCCGAAAAATAAATGATCCGAAAGTCAACCATTTTGCTTTGGTAAATAGTTACCCTGATTACTCACGTATGCATTTACCTAATGCTGAGAGACTATCTAAAACAACCATCTGGTTACCAATGCACCCTAATTTAACTGAGGAAGACATTGAAAAGATAGCTCATGCTATAGAAAAGTTAATCAACTGGAAAAAACGGACTTAATAAGTAACAAAAATTAGTAATTGTTCCCGCGTGATCCTAATGAGCAATGAAAGAAAAGCATGTCCTCTTTTATCCATTGGTGCTAGAGAGGACGTACTTATAGAATGCATAAATGAAGACTGCGCTTTTTGGTTACCCGAAGAGAATGCATGCGCAGTCGTTATTATTGCACGTTATCTTCGCCAGATAATGTACAAAGAAAACCAAAAACGCAACTGATAATTGATTATAACGGGGATAAGCATCTTCGGATTTTTTAGTATTCTCTAACTTTTTCTTTGATAGCTATTTTTTGTTGCGTTTCCTTGGTTTTTATGAATAGTGAACTAAAATCCCTTAACTTTGTAATTATCGATTTTACGTATGATACATCAGCAAGCCTTGCTCCATATTCCTTTTTGAAGTAAAGATACGTTACTAAATCCATTCTGATCTTATTATCTAAATGCCAAACTTCTCTAGAAATACGAAATAGCACCCGTGCATATCTGTTATCTGGGTTTGTTAAAATTTTCTTAGCATATTCTTTTCCTTTACGCGTAAGTTTAAGAAATCCCCTATCTGATTCAACATACCCCTTCATTATCAGAATATCAATT
Organism: Candidatus Njordarchaeota archaeon; assembly: GCA_029856615.1. Lineage (GTDB taxonomy): Archaea > Asgardarchaeota > Njordarchaeia > Njordarchaeales > Njordarchaeaceae > Njordarchaeum. The sequence goes on along the minus strand of JAHKLF010000003.1, from coordinate 2,068 downwards.
ACAACATTAGCTAACTCCGAGTCGGCTCCATCGGGAAAAACATCAACAATAGGAACTGTCTCAATTTCTAAAATACATTCACAAACATACAGAGTAGTTATTATTTCCCGTCTTGTTACAAATTCTACATCATCGGGTTGTGCATACATTATCACTAATACTTGCTCTTTAACATCCAATTTAGTATCCTCCAGTCACTTTTGAGAAACCTTTCACTCTAATAGTTTTTAAGCAACATATTTTCCAAGCAACACATGGGTATTCGTAGTTGATTAATGCGTAGGTATTACATTCCTCTAAAATAAGATTCTTTGAATACCTTTGCAAAGAAAATTAAAGGGATTGCGATGGCTCTTTTCCATAAGATACTAATATTTGATAATGCTGGCTTTTTGCAAGCAAAAGTAGAATTCCTTAAAAAACCTAGAATAACCTTTATTTTCGACAATAATATCTCCCTAAAAAGTGCCGCAATAGTTGCTCACTTACTTAGATTATTAGGAGCAAAGAAAAAATCTGAAATTTTCTTAGAACGAAATGGCATTGCTATTTACGCTTCTAATTATATTTTAATAGGTATTCTTGAAGGAAAAAGCGATCAGCCTCAAAAGGTGAAAATAATTCTTAAAAAACTTCATCAATACTTAGAAGCTAGAAAACCTAATGATGTAGATTCGTATCTAGACGCATTACTAGATTTCTTAAAGATTGTTCAAAAGAAATTATACTTATTTGAAGGAAAATGATGAGTCAAGGTACTATTAGGAGTTAAGGATGATACGCTATACGCTTACCATATTATACGTGGAAAATCTTAGTCAGATAGCAAAATCTAATGTGTTTCTAACAATAAAGCAAACTTTCCCTAATATTACGGTGAACGAAAGAATCTTAGAAATTAGTATAAGAAATTTCTATAATCCATTGCGCCAACAGATTAATGCTGAAAAATTACTAAAAACATTAATTTATGAACGAAAATTCCGCAATGAACTCTTCTTGGCAATAATAAACCATGATATATATGTTCCAGGTCTTAACTTCGTATTTGGAGTTGCATCTGCGTGGCAAGGAGCTATAATATCTGATTACAGATTCTTATGGAATGCTGATCAGGATCTATATCTTCTGAGATTAAAGAAAACCGTGCGACACGAGCTTGGTCATGTATTTGGATTGTCTCACTGCTCTAATGAATGCGTAATGCGTTTTGCTAATAGTTTATACGAATTAGATATCAAAGCTGAAAACTTCTGTGCTGAATGCTGGAAGAAACTACGCAGACTAGGAGTATGCTAATTCGCAGGATGAAAAGTTCTCATTTAGTTATATTTGATAAAAATAAGGATTTAGGGATTTACACTTAACATCGTCTCATTATACTGCTTGATAAAATTACTTAGCACTCCTATAAATTCTGGTGGAGCATTTTTCCTTACGAATAATCGAACGAGGTATATATTCCTCTCTGAAAACGTGGGCAAAAAACTTTCTGTTATGCCCATTCTGCTCGTTTTATCAATCATTAATGGATGGATAAGATTCGTAGTTTGCATCTTAGATAAAGTTTCATTTAACGTACGCGTTAGAATCGTTTGTTCGGGAAATTCCTCAACTTCATGCAATTTAATCTCAATATAAGCTAGCAGACCACTTATATCGCCTATAATGTAGACTTTTCCATATTGTTTATTCCTAATGTTGCCGTCTAACCTTATTTTTTTATTACCAGACATTTCTATAATGTCGGGGCAACTCAAAAATTGCATTAAGTGAGCTAAGAATAAGTTAGGATTCGTAATAATTGTTTCAGCTATTGGAATAAATTCGTTCATCATTAATCTACCTAAATATCCGAAGAATATGTATCTAAGATCCAAGTTCAATGAGTGCTCTTTATTACTATGATGATTACTCCCATTTATAAAGGTAACTAGAAATGAAGCAAAAACCAGTACTCCTCTTTTATAGTGATCCATATTTACGTGAAACAAAAGCGAAAGTAATTGACTTAGAGGAGAACATTGTATGGTTAGATAAAACTATTTTCTTCCTAGAAAGCGGAGGT
>JAHKLF010000299.1 GCA_029856615.1 Candidatus Njordarchaeota archaeon | reverse complement strand
GGAATGCTGACTTCTTTTATTATCTCATGGACAATAATAGCCATTGCAGAAATTGTTGCTGGATTTTTCACTACTGGGAGATAGGGGTAATCTCCATAATTCTCAATGATAATACCGTCAACACCACCCTCTTCAAGCTTACTAGCATCATCCAATGCTCTCTCTAATATTGCATTGAAATTCGCCTCGTAGAAGGGGGCTCCAGGGAGCGCTTTTAAGTGGCAGACTCCGATTATAGGTTTTTCGACGTCAAATACTTCATCTAATCTTAATATCCGCATATATTTTCACCTAAACGTCATTTCTTAAATAGAATTCATTTTTGCATAAATGGTCTGAATCCTCTTCTTAATGGATACCTCCCTTATACTGGAATATGTAACTGCAAACATTAAAATAATGCTGGAGGATATGGAGATGGTAGCTCCTATCGGTGTATCAAGAGAAAAACTAATCAGTACACCAGCTACAGCAGACAGGCCTCCAAATAACGCTCCTAATAGTGGCTGTCTCTTATGACTAATTCTAATAGCGCTCATTGAGGGATTAAACAATAATGAAAAGACGAGAAAGCCGCCCGTCAATCTCAAAATAATCGCTATTGTGGCCGCTGTGATTAGAACAAGAAAGGTTGAATGGAGGCTGACATTTATTCCTTCTGCAGCAGCTAATTTACTATCAAATAATATTGAATTTATTTCCATTTTAAACGCAAATATGTAAAGCGTAAATGCGCATGCAATACCAACAAGCAAGATTATTTTGCTAATAGTAACTGCTAGGATGCTGCCCCATAGGATTAAAGAAGCGGTCTCAGAAGTTAATGTGACAGCTGGCTTTGCATAAATTGCAAACATTGCTAATGCTGATGAGAGAGAGAATATGCCCATTGATATAAGTTCTCGATCAATTCCGATTTTCTGATGTATGCTCTCTACGAAGATAGCCGCAATTAAACCAAAAATAAATGCTAAGAATTCTGGTGAGAAATCTAGTAGTAATCCTACGGATGCTCCAGCCAATGCGGCATGAGCTACTGTAAAACTCAGCGTGAGTAAGTTCATTCTCTTTAAATATACTCCCATACTTCCACAGAGACTACCTGCTAAAAAGGCGGCTATAATTACTTCCATTAATAAAAGGACTAAGAAAGCCATTTGTTGCTCGCCACTCTTCCATCCTTTAATTCTATTAAAAGATCGGAATACTCGATTATAGGATCAATTATATGACTCACAATTATGATTGTTGTTTTGTATAAATTCTGCAATTTAGCGAGAAGTTCACAGAATTCGTGTCGTCCTTCGATATCAATGCTTGAGAAAGGTTCGTCCAATAATAATAGTTTGGGTTTTCGAATAAGGGCTCTCACTAACATTGCTCTCTGTTGCTGTCCTCCACTCAGTTTTCCAATTGGATGATGTGCTAGATCTGAAAGACCCACTATTTCTAGGAGCTCCATGATACGCCTTTTATCTTGCTTTGATATCTTGCAGAAAGGTTTTTGATAAGGCGCAAGAGCCATAGATATTACTTCGAATACGGTATAAGGTTCCTCGGGAGAACGCATGAAATCTTGGGGCAAATAACTAGTGTTAAGACGAACTCTTCTTGCATTTCTGGGCATTTTATAACCGAGTACATAGATTTTACCAGTAAGCGGTCTGAGGAATCCAAGTATTAGTTCTAATAAGGTTGTTTTACCGGAACCATTAGGCCCTGTAATTAGGCTAATTGTGTTATATGGGATTTTTAGAGAAATATTTTTGAGGATTGCATCATTACTACTAGGATAAGCAGTGGTGACATTTTCTATGAAAACAGCGTGATTTAATATCTCTGAATATAAGCTATCTCTTCTATTTTCATTGCGATGAGTCTTCCCGACTCCTTTTCCAAGTCCTTGCACTCAAGAGCCTCCTCTATGATCTCTGGTTTTATCTTCATAATAATTTTCTGTCCCGTGCTTTTACATATAAACTCTATTCTGAAGTCATCCGAATCTATCCATTGGATATTCCATTTGCCTAATGTACATTTAGTTGCACACTGTATTCCATCTAGAATGCAAGAGAAAGGTGTTTTTAAGGGTATGTAAACAAAAGCGTTTAAATCGAATTCGTCCCGAGGCTTTAATAACTTAACAGCATAAGCTCCTAAACGATATCCAAGCACTAAAAATGGGCCGAGATGGCCGTGAAACGCAGCGGCATCATCTAACGAGAGTATATTAGTGCGTCGTATAGTTTTTAGAGCGTCATTCATTTTCTTCTCACCAAGGCTACTAAAACAATGGATTCTATTATAATGATTACCAATGCGGCGATGCTTATGCTTCTCCAAAGGGATATTTCTTCCTGTAATGCGGATACTTTATTACGTACCCCGTACTCACTTAATGCATTTGCTAATATCTTTGCATTATACAACATCATATCTGTGACGTTTTTAATTCCAGGCACAGCTTCAGGGAAGTTTAAGAGTACAACATGTACAGCACCAACATCCT
>JAHKLF010000298.1 GCA_029856615.1 Candidatus Njordarchaeota archaeon | reverse complement strand
GTTAATTCACAGAATAGTCCATAGAGCCACTGGGGTCTTCTTCCCAAGATATATGGAGATCTATACCGAGTCGGCATTTTGGATCACACTTCCATTCGCTATTTCGGCGGCTGCAGAAGTCCCAATGATGATATATTCGGGCAAACTATCAGACAAAATAGGAAGAAAGAAACTAATACTGCTAGGTATTCTCGCTCTTGCTTTGAGATTATACTTATACACAATCGCCCCCAATATATTAGCAATCCTACTAATCTCGCTTTTACATGGGATAACATTTGGTACTGTATATGTTGTTACAGTCGCATTCGTATCTGATTTGACTCCAGACGATCTTCAATCGACTAGTCAAAGTGTTTATAACGTAATCTTATCAATTGCCTCAATCCTAGGAGCATTTATAGGGGGCGTATTAGCGGAATACTTTGGCATCATAGGATTATTTAGAATATTAGCAGTAATTTGCTTAGTAAATGCCGTCTTTTTTCATTTTGCCGTTAAAGAAACAAGAGTGTCATAGGATATTAACAAAACATTGCTTCTTACATGCAGTAAAAGAATTATCAAAAAGATATGAGGAGACGATAATCTCAAGTCATTAGAATTATTGCTTCTCCACAAAGTTTTTGCAAACGTCTTTGAACACTTCAATCCACATGTCCCAGCTTAATCTGCCCGTTTGAGTATTCTGTCTACTCGGATGGTATGAAACATAAAGCCATTTATTTATATCCTCAATGAAATACCTTGCGTGGTGCCTAAATTTGGGTCGTGGTCTTATTTCTATCCCAAATGCTTCCTCTAAGGCCCATATTGTAGAATTAAAAGCTATCTTACCCAAAGCTAAATATACTTTTGCGTTTCTTAGTATTCTGAATTCTTGAATTAAATACCGCAAGCAATTTCTAATCTCACCGCTCAAAGGTCTATTCTTCGGAGGAGCACATCGAACAGCCGCTGTTATATAAGCTCCATTTAGAGTTAATCCGTCATCTCTACTAATACTGTATGGTTGATTTGCTATCCTCACCTCGTATAGCGCTCTAATTAACCAGTCCCCTGAACTATCACCAGTAAACATTCGTCCCGTTCTATTACCACCATGAGCTGCTGGAGCTAATCCGATAATTATTAACCATGCATCTGGATCACCAAAACCATGCAATGGACGTCCCCAGTACACCCATTTAGCAAATCTTTTTGTCTTTTTCTTAGAAACATACCTAATGTAGTTTATTAGCCTTGGACATTGCATGCAGGATAGAATTTCTTGGTTAAGTCTCTCTAGCTCTCGTATTTTCGTTTCATGGCTACCCATAATTTCGTTTTTCAATGGCGTATCTTTAGTTCTATCGGCAGCCCTCATATTTGCATCAACTCATCAAATCCAGAGCATAATAATAGAACTACTTGAACTGAATTTGGCGATCAGAGTAAAACCTATTAAGGAACTGAAATGATAATTAAAGCTTTTATTAGCATTAACGTATTTAATTCTTTTAGATCTTTTCCTAAGTGTGCACATAGATTATAGGTAGATTTCTTATGAATCACCTTAAAGAAGTTGAATTAATTAAGAAGCGATCAAAGATAATGCTTGAGGATGCTAAAGAAGAGTTATCTAAGGGACATTATGACCTAGCAGTATTTCTAGCCGAACAAGCCGTTCAATTATATTTGAAAGCAGTAATATTAAGAGAGACCGGAACTATGTCTAGAACTCATACTATAAGAGATCTAATGGGAGCTCTGCGGGTTATTTATCCACATAAAATGAAGAAAATTGACGATTTCGTGAAGCAAAACAGGAGCTTGTTTATTAGATTAGAAGAAACATACATATCCTCTAGATATCTTTTTAGAGAATATACAAAGGATGAAGCTAAAGAGCTTGTAGAATTCGCTGATGAGGTGATAAAATTTGTTAGAGATATTGAAGTATCGAATGCAGCAAATGAACCTCCTTAAACAATGGAAAAAATGGAGTAAAAATATAGCAGAAGCCTCGAGGAGGATATTAGGGGAATGCAAAGTCTTGGTTTTCGGCAGTGTTATAGAGGGAAAAGCTGTTGGTGGCAGTGATGTAGATATTCTAATTATAAGTAATCAACTTCCTGATAATAAGAGAGAAAGAGCTGAGATAATTGCGAAAATCGAAGAAGGAGCAAAATTACCGCTTTATCACCCCTTCGAAATTCACTTAGTCGATGAAAAGGAAGCAAAATGGTATCTCAGGCACATCAAAAAATATATCAAAATTTAAGGAGATATATCTTATTCTAGACCACTAAAAGTTATTAAGCGATTGTTGTTTTTTCGAACTGATAGATTGCTATGAGTAGAAAGACGCTTGAGAATACTATGAGACACACTATATCTATCAGGAGATTTAGAGTTCCCTTACCAATTAGAAGAATTCTTGCTGCATCCACTGCATACGTTAAAGGATTAATCAAAGCTAATGGAAGAAGCCAACTAGGTGCCGTATCAATCGGATAAAAGATCCCGCTTAG
>JAHKLF010000297.1 GCA_029856615.1 Candidatus Njordarchaeota archaeon | reverse complement strand
TTACTTAAGAGCGGAATCGTGCAAATTAGAAATAATGATTCCCAATTAACTGTATATTACTCATTGCAACATCATTGGTTCTTTAGCTTGTCAAGAAAAACAGAAAGACATTAAAATGCGTTCTTGTGGTAAAATTTATTAAATAAGTAATTATCATATATACTAAACTTTACTTTCTTACAGGGGATAATATGTCCTCCTCAGTAAATAAATTCATGGGACCCTACAAAGAAGCTTCTTTATACCTATTTCGCTCTGTAACGCCCATCCATGTCGGGTCCGGCCGTGGTGGTGAACTTGTGGATCTCCCAATTCAGAGAGACTCCATGAATTTACCAATAATCTTCGCCTCAAGCATCAAGGGGGCTTTGAGGAGCATATTCGAGAATAAAGACTTTGAGGAAGATTTATTCGGCCCTAAACCTGAAGCCACGAGCCAGTTCGCAGGTGCTGCTGCATTTCTTGATGCCCGTATATTAATGTTTCCTGTTAGAAGTTTAAAGAATCTTTACTGTTATGTTCTCTCTCCAATATCTCTTAGGTATTTGCTTGAGTATTTAGTAATAGTGAGTTCGTTTTCTAATAAAACTGACATTAATACTTACATCGAGAGCGTCAAAATTCTCATTACTAAGGCTAAGAACTTGGGATCTAACGAAATATTGCTCTCTAAGGATGCCAAAGACTTCTTGATGCTCAGTGACTTAGGAATCATATTGAATGAGACTTTCATCTACAAAGAACCTAATTCAATAAAGCTTCTAGATAATGCTGGTGAAAATGCCTTAAAGGAAATCTATAAACTATTAAAACTTGAAAAAATTGATAATCAAATAATTAAGCGTATTGTAATTGTGCATGATGAACAATTTAAAGAGCTCCTTGAAAGAAGCATCATCAGACAAATTAGAATTCGTCTTAAGCCAGAAACAAAAACGGTTGAAAGAGGCGCTTTATGGAGTGAGGAATACCTACCTAGAGATTCCTTTTTGATATGGGGATGTTTATTTAGTGACTCGAAAAAATCCGATAATGTTAAAGCGAGTGACCTCAAAAAAACCTTTGAAACAGAATTATTTACTAATAGAGACGTTGGGTATATCATATTGGGCGGAGAAGTAACCATCGGAAAGGGGGTTTTAGAAGTATTCAAGATCCCTTAAAAAATACTGGTGATACGTATGAGGCAAATATATCATGCCATTGAGCTTATTTCGCTTATCAAGAGACTCATTGATGAATTAGGTAATGAACAGAAAGATTTGGGTAGTAAATTCAGAGCTAGAGCTCGATTTCTTCCCCAGATGATCCTTGATACGGGATTATTAAGTACACTTTCATTTTGCTTTGGAAAGATTACCTTGGAGAATTACTCTAAATTACTTACCTATATTTTACTCGGGAATGATCTACAAGTTCTCAAAAATATTTCGTCAGAGGCTCTAAGCTATGGGCTTTATCTTTACGGCATATTGGATTACTTAAGAAAGATTAACTTAATCACTGATGACTTAGTTCAAGATCCGTTTAAGGCACTAGATTATCTGGAAAAAGAAAATAGAGCAAATACCGCTACTAATCTTTTGCTTCCATTTATTATCGAAGTTAAAAAGTTGGCTGAAGCTATATTCAAAGAAGAGGGATAAAACAATGGATGATTTAATAAATATTTTTGAATCCGGTAGGAAAATAGCTGAAGCTTACTTAGCTAAAATAAAACTATGCGAATTAACGCTCACAAACACTACATTAGCGTACATTGGTGGCTACAACGCTAGACCATTTTCACTAAGGTTGAATATTTTTGAGGCTCCTAGAACCACGAGTATTAAGGGCTTATGGAAATGGTGGTTACGGGCATACATAGCGGGAGCTACTATATTTAAAACTAAGCAGGAACCAGATTGGAAGGATGTTATTTCGTATGCTAATTATTTGCTCGGATCTACTAAAGAAGCTTCAAAGATCAGAATTACTCTAAGACCCGAGGGTATTAGAATAAAGAAAATCTGGAAACTGGATGTCAGCCAACTGCATAATTTATCTGAATTAGATGAGGCAAATATTGTAGAGGCCACTTTTGAAGGCATGCAAGAGAAAGATCAAAAACGATTAAATTTGAAGTTAAAAAACCTTAAAGAAATACCACGGATCAGATTGCTAACCATGAAACGTCCTAGAGAGGATCTCAAAAATACGCTCACTGAAATAATTTATCTGTATCCTCCAGGAGGATTTGAGATTAATATTGGAATATATGAAAGATATCCTAAAATACTAAATGATAACGAAAAAATGTTACTTCTGGGTTCTTTAATTACTGCATTAATATTTAACGGAATAGGAGCTATTACTAAAAGAGGATTCGGTAATGTTAGAATAGATTTACGTTATTGTATCTTTCCAAAGTTAAAGGAAATCGTAGATAAAATCTATTCATCTAATTCCGCCATAAATCTTCGTAATAATATTATTAGTCTAATTAAATTAACATTAAGAGCGGCCAAGGAAGCTGTAAAT
>JAHKLF010000296.1 GCA_029856615.1 Candidatus Njordarchaeota archaeon | reverse complement strand
GACGTAGCAGAGAATGATGAGATACCCTATGGTTATTGGAATGAAACAGCTAATGAGGGAGTAATAATTAACGGTACAGTTGCTAGATCTACAACGTTAAGTATTCTTGGCGAAGAAATAAATTCTTGGGTTGTGGAGATTCGTAGGGCGGAGCTTTTAAATGTGCTTAGTATGTTGATTGGAGAAGTTGAAATTCCAGAGGATGCGGACATACGTATGGCTTTCTATTATGAGAAAAACACGGGATGGTTGGTTCAAGGAGAACTAGAGGGAGAGTATACCCATATAGAGGGAGATACGGAGAGAACTATGGAAGTAGGCGGATCATTATATATAACCAATTTTGGATCAATTGCCATAGGCGGAAAAAGCTATTTAAATAGGGTTTTAGGGTTGCCCCAATATACTATTGAAGTATTGGATATAATACTCATTATTGGGATTATAATAATTCATATAAGAAGGAGGTAGGCCTTCGTGGGGTTTAAAGATTTCGTCGCTGGATTTATTTTAGCGCCTATAGTAGGAATTCCTCTAGCGTTTCATAATGCGTATTTAGGAACATTTGTTGGAGTCTTTATTGGGGCACTGGTATCTTCCTCAAAGAAGGGAGGCGGGGTCATTGGTTTCTTAACAGCTCCAATAATCTATCTTTCCTCTTTTCTCATCCCTCAAGTTATGGCATTTTTAAGTGGTGAATTGAATCCGCTATACTTAGGCTTATTACTAATACTCAGTTTCTTAGACATAAATATTCTAGAAATAGCGATTGCATGCCTAGTATTGGGCATTATAGTCGGTCATATAGGAGGTATAAAAAAGAAGAAAGAAAAAGAAGAGGAAGTGGAGGAGGAATCATTTACATCTCTCTAAAATTTTTTTGAGTTTACCTAGATGTCGTGAAAGTTTTATTACAGATGGTTCGATTTCAATTAGTTCTTTTTTATTGAAGACATAATGCTTAACTGAGAATTCTAAGAAATGTTTTCTAATGTCCTCAACTATGTAGTGAAGCTGAATGCAGTGGGGAGATCCCTCAACGCTAATAGTAGTCACCTCCTTAACATTAGAATAAGAAATAAAAGATGCAATCTTGTAACCTATTAGGTTTATATGTTCAGCTTCTGGGCACGTTTTAACTATGTAGGCTTCCTTAGTGGAAATCTCTTTTAATATTTCTGGGAAATCATCAGCTATGCATGCTGACACTATTACGAGTCTTTTTCCACGAGCCCTACCAACATTGCTCCTTAATAAATCTCGAATCATCATGAGTAACACCAGCCTTGATGGGATAATTATTGATTATTTGGAATTACAACACATTTTGTTCTTATGCAATATTTAAATGAGAATACGACGATACTAACTAGCTATATATTATATTAGAGGTGTACTTGATAGTAGTACTTTATCATCGTCGTATTACTTGAATTCGGATAATGGGTATCTATGGTTTATGGTATAGAAGTTATGTACGAATAATATTTAAGATGCGAATCCCTATGAATTCCTAAGGGCGATCAAAATGGTTGTCATTTCTCCTAGGCTTCCAATAAATAAGCGGGTATTAGGATTAGCTGTACTCATTGGCATAATTTCGGGATTAGGAGCGTTATTTTTCTATATCCTCTTACATATTTTCTCTCAGATTATGCTCGGATTAGCTGGATATCATCCACCTTCTCCAGCTGGAGAACGTGTTTTTATCGAAATCAATATTGACCTTCCATTTAATAGATATCTCCTTATACTTATTCCCACAATTGGAGGGTTATTAAGTGGAATATTGATCTACACTTTTGCACCAGAGGCGGAAGGACATGGTACTGATGCAGTAATTGAGGCATTTCATAGAAATAGGGGAATCATCAGAGGTAGAGTCCCAATAATAAAAACAATAGCTTCGGCGATAACTATAGGTTCTGGAGGATCAGCCGGTAGGGAAGGACCCATTGCACAAATTGGAGCAGGTTTCGCTTCCTATTTAGCAACAAAGCTTCGTTTACCTGAGCGGGAAAGGGAATTACTGGTTCTATGTGGCATGTCTGCCGGTATTGGTAGCATTTTTAAATCACCTTTCGGGGCTTCTCTCTTTGGTATAGAGGTATTATATAAAAGAGACTATGAGGCCGAAGCATTTATCCCAATCATAATAGCTAACTTCGTGGGGTACGCATTATTTGCGTCTATTGTTGGATGGCAACCGATATTTGAGACTCCAATATACATATTTTCTCCCTTAGAACTTCCGTTTTTCGCTGTATTAGGTTTCATTGCTGGATTACTAGCGAGAGTCTATGTGAAAACTTTTTATGGCCTTAGAGACAATTTCTTCCGCAAGCTAAGAATACCAGACCATGTCAAACCAGCAATAGGAGGACTATTACTTGGCATTTTAGCATATTTTGTTCCTGAGAGTCTATCAACTGGGTATGGATGGATCCAATTAGCAATGTATAGCGCATTGGCTCTCCATATAATGTTGATTCTCGTATTTGCAAAAATTCTTGCCACATCCTTCACAATAAGCTCAGGTGGAAGCGGAGGTGTCTTCGCGCCATCCTTAGT
>JAHKLF010000295.1 GCA_029856615.1 Candidatus Njordarchaeota archaeon | reverse complement strand
GCTCTAAATACTTTATCCCCTCCATTTTCAATATTCAATACACGGAATGATGGATTAAGCAAATTTGCGGGGTTATTAAATGAAAATGGGTATCGAGTGCAGGTTATTTCTTCGTCTCTTAAAATCCTTAGAAGTGTTAATGAGACAAGTCTTCTCATTATAATTGCTCCGAGTCTGCGATACGATATACAAGAAGCAATAGCATTAATAGATTATATGATGAGAGGAGGAAGTGTACTGATAGTTGATGATTTTTATGCTGCTAATTCACTCTTAGAAAATATGTGGATGATGATGCGATTTGCGGCTAATTTCGTTGGGGAAAACGCAAATTTCGGAGGACTATACTTCAATACATCTGCTGTGTTAATGGATGTGGGCTCATATGAGAAAAATCCAGCAAATGTTATAGTGAGAAGATTCAATGACTATTATGGCATTTTATCGGATGTTGACAGCGTAATAACAAGTTTTCCTTCTATTATAACTATAAAATTGTACATAAAAACTGATGAAAGAAAAATAAGGGAAATCGTAGCTCCCTTGCCATCTCAAGTAGGATTCATGATATCAACAGGATACAGTTGGTTAGAGACGAATCTTTCATCAGCTTTAAGAGGAGAAGCTGCTCCAGATCCATGGGAGTGGGGCGGAGTATCTTTTTCTTTGGGGTTCATTATAGACTTACCGTTTGGTAGTCGATTTGCGATGATATCGGATCCAGATATCTTCTCAAATAAACTAATAAGCTTAAAGGAGCATGATAATGCAAAATTTGCGATTTCACTGATCAAATGGTTGGTCAAAGATTCCCCAAACGCACTTATTCTATTTGATGAAGCTCATTTGCCTCATCCAATATATGATCCTCTATTAGGTTTGTCAATGTGGTTTAGATTATTATCCGAAGCATCTTCATCATGGATACTTGCACCTATCATGCCTTTGTTAATAATTTTTATTTTGATAGGATACATACCACGTCTCTCGTAATTTAAACCTCGCTTACTTAGCAGAGTAGAAAGAGTAACTGAGAGATCATGGCTTAGAGCGAGAATTAGATGGTATAAGCAAGCGCGTAATTATAGATACGCAGCATCTGTGTTGATCGATTATCTAATTCAAAGTGTTGTTGCTAAATATGGGCTAAAAAGCGGTGAGTGGGAAGATGTGTTAGGAGAGCTTCTCGAAAGACATGCTGATCTGCTTTCTCATAAGCAAAAAATTATGGAATTAATGTATAAATTACAGGAAATTTCATTGGGCAAAAAGAAAATTTCCGATAAACAATTTGTAGAAATTGTAGATAAGTATCTTGAAATAAAACAAATGCTTCTTGGTTAATCATAACTTTCAATGATGTGGGGTTATGCGCATGGGAAATGATCTACCAACTGAGATAAAAATAGAGAAGAGCGATATTGAGTTAGAAAGCGAAGAAAGAATAATTGATGTTGCATTTATTCATGATACTTGGTTAAAAATAAAAAAAGAACTTAAAAGAGCGGTTATTGGACTTGATGAAGTCATTGAGAGTTTATTCATTGCTCTTTTATCCGAAGGACATGTCATATTGGAAGGGCCTCCTGGTATTGCAAAGACGTATGTAGCCCAGAACTTTGCGCATACATTAGGATTAGAGTTTAAGAGAGTGCAAATGACGCCAGATCTTCTTCCTTCTGATATAATAGGAACGATGGTATTCGATCCAAAAGAGTTACGATTTAGGTTTAAGAAGGGGCCTATTTTTACTAACATATTATTAGTTGACGAAATAAATCGTGCGCCTCCGAAAACGCAAGCAGCCCTTTTAGAAGCTATGGAAGAGAAACAAATAACTGTAGAGGGAATAACATTTCATTTACCTCGACCATTTATAGTTTTAGCGACTCAAAATCCGATAGAGATGGAGGGCACGTATCCATTACCAGAGGCTCAGATAAGTCGATTCATGTTGTTTCTTAAGTTAGGTTATCCTGGCCCAGAAGAAGAATTTGAAATTATAAGATTGAAAAATAGAACTTTAAGGAGAGTTCTGGTGAATACAGTAGTTAGTGGGCGAACGGTACTTGAAATGCAAAAGTTCGTTCAAAATAATATTAATGTAGACGAGAGAATAATGGCATATATAAGAGATATAGTGATTGCGTGTAGAAAAGATGCTAGAGTTCTTTTAGGATGCTCACCGAGAGCATCAATTGCTTTATTATTAGCCGCAAAAGCATACGCAGCGATGCAAGGGAGGGATTATGTTATTCCCGATGATATTAAGCATGTGGCGTTACCAGTTTTAAGACATAGAATAATTCTCAAGCCCGAGATAGAATTAGGCGGTGTATCTAGTGATGATATCATCAGATCTATATTGAAGACGGTACCAGTACCGGCTTAGGTGAAGGTTCTTGTTAACTAAGAGAGGAGGATTATTAACTGTCCTAGGAGTGGCATTAATTTTATTCTCGCTATCTTTCTACGCTATAAGAGATTTCGCGTATTTTGTAGGTGAAATAACAAAGATTGATTTGAGGGAATTCTTACCCAATATTATGAATCTAATTTACTTATCACCCGCTTT
>JAHKLF010000294.1 GCA_029856615.1 Candidatus Njordarchaeota archaeon | reverse complement strand
TTCTGTTGTTGAGGATCTAAAGAGGGACTGGGGTCATCTTATAATTTGATAAATCCTAACAAAAGTGTTTATCTAATCGTTATCATAATGTCAGAGATTCTTCCATAGGGGGCCTATTGCCGTGTAAATATTAGTGTTTTATGAAAAACTTAGTGATCAGTTAGTTCATGAAAGGGCAGAGCCTACGGTAGGCCGCCGTTGGAAGATATAGAAATTTTTATATGCTTAATTAAGTTGGATGTTTTTTGATAACTTATACTTCTGGTGAATGGAGTGGATTACGAAAACTTTAGAGAGGATTATTCCTGAAATTCGCATTTTTAAGCGCCATCTCCTTCTTGACCGCCCTATATATAAATGTATATTTAAGATTCAATCAACCATATTGAAAGCTGCCAGGGATTTCTTGTATAAAAAGGGATTTATTGAGCTCTTAGCTCCAGTTATTGCACCCGTAACCGATCCTGGTATAAGGCTTGCTCATGAATTCTATGTGGATTTCTATGGAACTAAAGCTGTCTTAACGACTAGCGCTATACTATATAAGATGGCTGGACTTAAAATTCATGATAAAATATTCTACGTTGCCCCTAACCTGAGGATAGAACCCATGCGTCTTGACTCATTCGAGAGAACGCTATCTGAATTTAGACAAATAGATATAGAGATGGCTCACGCCGAGCGAGAGGATATAATGCGTCTATCTGAGGAACTCCTCATACACATCATTGAAGAAGTAAAAAGAAGAAACTCCGATGAGCTTAGTTATTTGGATCGTGACCTAAAAGTACCTCGAAGACCATTTAAAGTTATAAAGTTTTCAGAAGCCGTGGAAATCGCTAAGGAAGCAGGTTACAAATTAGAATCTACGGGAGAATTATCTAAAGAAGCGGAGGATTATCTCTCAAAAATACATGAAGAGCCTTTCTGGATAATTGATTATCCCGCAACTGCGAGGGGGTTCTATTATAAGAAAAAGAATAAATCGGTGCTATTTGATATGGATCTAATATATCCAGAAGGATTTGGAGAAGCAGCGTCGGGAGGAGAGCGAGAAGTAGATCCGATAAAGGTTAGAGAAAGGATGCTTGAGACCAATGTCGATCCGAGAAAATATATATGGTTCTTCGAGCTTTTGTACAGTGGAGTACCTCCGTGTGCTGGAATAGGTTTTGGAATAGAAAGGCTTACGAGGTACATTACGGGTGTTAGAGAAATAATAGATGCAATTCCGTTTCCAAAAACTCCGGGATATCTTGGAATATAGAAACGGAAAGATCTAACCATTCGATATTAGACAAGTACGCTATTATCTCATTATTTTTAATTTCTTCAATTTTTTCGCTAGAATGCATCGAACTTTTATAGTTTTCAGAACTGTATTGATTGCGATTTTTTAGTCATTCAAGATTTGGCATGGTGATTATTATTCCTGGCTTGAAACTTCATGAAAAATGGGAAATTAAACTTCTTGGGAAGTCTCTTGTAAAGATTGATGAGTTTATTGATGATCCATATAAACCTATTGACACTCATTTGCTTATGAGGATAATGAGGGAGAGAGGCAAAAGAGAGCCCTTTGACTACTATTTAAACTACATGAGAGACCATGATCCTTGGAGGCTTTATAATGATGTCTTCTTCTTATATATCTATGAGAAATTCAGTGCAGATGGTTTAGATGCTGCTTATCTTCATGTCTTCTTAGATCTCTTCGCTATGGATGTCATGAGAGCTACTTCTGCGGATTTGACTACTTTTAGAACCCTCGTCGATGGATATATTAGGAGAGCTGAGGGGTTCTTTTTAATGGATCTCCCCGAATTTTTAGCTAGGCTCAAAAGGGTAGGTGAGCTCGTCAAGGCAAATTTATCGGATATTTTGTCAGATATTCTGGAGTGGCGTAAGATTATGGATAAAACTGGGCGTGTAGAAGATATAGAGAGAATTAGGGTCTACCATGAACCTTATGTTTTAGCTCGTAATGAAAAAGATCTCATTGATGCTCTTAAGAAATCGTGGTTTAAGTCTTTTGAGGGAGCTGAATTTATTCCTCCTAAGGATTTATCATACTATAGGAGGAATATTAGAGAGTTCGTAATTGCGAGGAATATACTTGATAAGTTATTTCAGATGAATGTGCCAGTTACGTATTTTGAGGTTACTCAGATGGATTTAGGTGAGCTTAAAAGAGTACAGTCAAGATTACGGGACATCGCGTCTTTAGCTAAGATCGGCACAAAGTATAGCAGAAGGCATGCATTTTTTGAAATTTCTGGTAAGAATGTCTCTATCGCTGGTGGTTATGTACTTATTATCACGTATAAGGATGGTTCTGAAATTTTTTATCCTCATAGCATACAAAGAGAGAATACGCGTGTAGAAATAAGACCTCTAGATTTTCTAATATCCTTATTAGAAACTGGTTTTTCTAATATTTCATAAATTTTTAACTAAATATCTTTTAATCCCGCTTTTTCAAGGTTAATTATCGCACGCTCAGCTCTTTTTCTTGCCGATTCTATAGTGATAATTGTTCCCTTGGTCCCTGCATCTTTAATTGCTTTAGCTATCCAGAGGGT
>JAHKLF010000293.1 GCA_029856615.1 Candidatus Njordarchaeota archaeon | reverse complement strand
TCGCGTCATCATCAATGGGATGAATTAGTGGAGAAAATAGCAGGATATGAGCCAGAATTATGGTGCTATGATGTAATATTTATGGGCAGTGATAATGATAATGATGGCTATTACGATTCCTCGCTATATTTAGGAATTGATTTAGACACTATTAATAGCAAACAGATTGACATGAAGATCTATGCTAATGTTTCTACTGGAGAGATCTTTATAACAACTGTTAGTGGCATAACTATTACTGGTGCTACTTCAGATGACATGGAATTAATAGAAATACCGGCCCCAAGTAGTCCTGATAATTATACCTTTAGATTTGAGGTATACGAGGCAGGTACTAATAATCTTATATTCCAGTTATACTATTACTCTGATGATGACATCATCGATCTTCCCTTAGAAAATTTACCAGGATATCCACAAGTTGAAATTATTTCTCCGAAACCATATTCAACTATCTATGATATTGTTATAGTTCGAGTAAATGCGACGGATGAAGACGGAATTACTGCAGTCAAGATCCAAATACACGGTACATGGTATAGCATGACATATAATTCTACTTCGGGATATTACGAGTATGAATTAGCTACATATGAATACGAAGAAGGCACGTTAGATATCAGTGTTAATGCTACAGATACGGGAGGGAACTCAACTGTTGTGAAGTTCTATTACGTCATCGATAACATTGAGACTAGCATAGTTAATCCACAGCATCAAAACAGGATTAGAGGCAATATTACCATAAGAGTCAATGTAACACTTCATAGCAACCATTTGATGGTGGATTCGGTGAAAGCTAGATTTAGCAATGAGACCTTCTCCGGGGCTTGGCTTATTCTACAGTATAATGTGACTAGTAGTTTATATGAGAAAACAGTTAATACGACCATGTATAGTGACGGATCATACGAACTGGAAGTAAGCGTATCCACGAATCAATCAACAACAGAGAATACCTCGATTCGCGTAATCATAGATAATATCATTGGTGACATACTATTAGTTGACGATGATGACAGAGCCTCTTATGAGGAATATTATATAGCAACCCTAGAAGCATTAGGATTCGTTAGAGGCATAGACTTTGATGTATGGGACGTCTTTAAGAACGGCTCTGTTACATATGACCTACTTGCAGACTATGAAACCGTGATATGGTTCACTGGAGATGCATATATGAATACATTAACTACAAGTGATCAACAAGCACTTGCTATATACCTAGATCAAGGCGGTTCGTTATTCATTTCAGGACAAGATATTGGTTTCGATATTGGGAATTCGAGTTTCTATATAAATTATTTGAAGGCATATTATATTCAGGATAACGTGGGTATAGAGGAAGTATCTGGTGTATCTGGCGCACTCTTTGAGGGGCTTAATTTACTACTATATGGTAGTGATAGTGCCAATAACTGTAATTATCCTTCTCAGATAGCACCGACATCCGATGCCGAGCTTATCTTCTATTATGATGGAGATCCTAGCATTGGCGCTGCAGTATTATATAGGGGTACTTATAAATTAGTATACTTTGCATTCCCATTCGAAGCAATTAATGGAACTGATAATCGACAAGAAGTCATGAGGAGAATATTGGGGTTCCTATATAAAGATACGAATCCGCCGATATTGCAGCTTCTCTCACCGGCTAATAACAGTTACATAAATCTTAATACTATCAATGTTTCGTGGACTGGTAAAGACTACGAGAGCGGAATAGATCATTATGAAGTAAAAATAGATGATGGACCTTGGATTAGTGTTGGACTTAATACTTCCCATGAATTCACGGATGTCGCTGCGGGATCGCATACAATTTACATTAAAGCAGTGGATTCCGCTGAGAATGTCAGAGTAGTACACTTAATTATTACAGTCGATACAACTCCACCAATCATAATCATAGAGTCACCAGAGAATAATACTGTATTTAATACGGCGAAAATAAAGGTCACATGGAATAGCAGCGATGACTTAAGTGGCGTAGATCACTATGAAATAAAGGTTGATGATAGCTCTTGGAAAAACATCGGTAATGTGTCATCATATACTGTTAAGATATATGCTATTGGTGATCACACTATTTATGTGAGAGTATATGATAGAGCTGGAAATTACGCTGAAACTCATGTAACCATAAAGATTGTTGATAATAAAGCACCAACCATAACTGTAAAGCGTCCCTCAAATAATTCTTATTTCAATACATCTAGCATCAATCTAACTTGGCAAGGTTCGGATGACTTAAGTGGCATAGATCACTATGAGGTAAAAATAGACGAAGAAGACTGGATTAATGTGGGAACACAAACGAAATATACTTTAAGTGGCTTAGATGAAGGGCGTCATACAATCTTTTTGAAAGCAGTAGATAAAGCTAGTAATGAAATAATTGTAAAGATTCACATAATAGTGGATCTAACACCTCCAACAATAACTGACCTCCAGCCAGCAAACAATACTTACATTAATAAAACAACAGTCTTGATTGAGTGGTCGGGTACTGATAATCTGAGTGGAATAGAGAAATACGAAATAAAGATAGATTATGGTAATTGGACAGACATCGGATCTAGTACAAATTATACT
>JAHKLF010000292.1 GCA_029856615.1 Candidatus Njordarchaeota archaeon | reverse complement strand
TATTACATTTCATTATTAGTCAAAAGTCGCATGAGCATATAGCCTCCTATCGTCTCAGAAGATATCTCGATGAAGAAATTATTAGAAAACGGATATCTTATCTCCACTACATAAGCGAAGTCTTAGCCTCGCCTTTTTTGTCAATTCGTTATTTTAAACTATTCATGCGTGAAACATTACAGGAAATCCCAACGCGCCATGCAAAAGCACTAGCTTTTTTGGTTGGAAGAGGCATTATTGAAAACTCGGGAATTCGAGGCATTAGAAAACTTTTATGCGCATTGGAGATACTACCAGAAGAACATAGAGATTCTATGATTCTGAGTTTATATCAATCTACCTATGTTGTGCCAATCCAATATATCGAAAAGTTGGTGCAATTAGGTGGGAATAACAAGCAATATTACTGTTTGTTACAAAAGATCATCATCTTAAGTCATCTGTATGGTTAAAGATAAGCGCTACGTGAATAAGAAACTGGGTGCAATATCCCACTCTGTCAGTGATTTAGTCAACTTCTTCTTTCGTTCTATGTATGTCCTAATCACACTGACAAGAATTCTCATATTTATCGGCATATTCTCTTTTAATGCTTGCGCTTTTGCTTCTTCACAAATGTGTGCAATTTCAGCTCCAGATAATCCCTCCGTCATCTCCGCTAATTTCCTATAATTTACATCATTAGTAACCAATCCATTCTCAATAGCATCCCTTAAGTGAATCTTAAAAATTTCTTCACGCGCTTTCTTATCCGGTAACGGTACTTCTATTATTAAATCAAAACGTCTAACTAAAGCTGGATCAAGACGATCCGGCCGATTCGTTGTAGCAATGACGAGGACTCCCTCACCTTCTCTAATCCCTTCTATCTCAGAAAGCATTGTTAAAAGAAGAGGCGCTCTCCACGTTTCATTAGGATCAGTACCTCTTATCATGCCAATACCATCTATTTCGTCGATTAATATTATCGCTGGAGCTGATTTGCGGGCTCTTTCAAAAATATCCATTATCTCTCTTTCACCTTCCCCTACGATAGAGGAACTAGATAGTATTTTCCCTATACCTAACTCAAAGAAATTCCATCCTAATTCATTTGCCAAAGCTAGAGCTATGCTTGTTTTTCCAGTACCTGGTGGTCCGACTAATAATATGCCCTTGGGTAATTTATATCCAAGTTTTTTTGCCAACTCATATTTCTTGTAAGGCAAGATTATTCTTGAAAAAAGAAGTTCCTTAATTTTTTCTATGCCACCTAAATCATTCCATGTTACCTGTCTTATTGTCGTTACTCCAAAATATCTTCTCCTAAAAAGCTTAACTGTCTCTGGATTTTTGTGATCTAAATTATTGTCGACTATCTTCTTTATTAGAAAAGTTATTTGGTTTATGGATAAACCAAGGAAAGCCTCAATGAGTTCGTCAGATACTTCCCCTAATATGTGATTTAACCAAACTTTTATTTTTTCTGGACCAGGATTTCTAACCTCTACATGCTCACTAATTTTTAATAATGTAGGATCAACTCTAGATAGACTCTCAGCTAAGAGGATAACAATCATACCTCGTCTTTTTAGCTTATCGATAAATAATAGAAAGTCCTCGATATATTCCCCAGGAAGTTTATCAACTTGTCTTATAAATGCAATACGGGCCTCTGGTAAAACTGCTCTTTTACGTTGACTAGCTAAAATGTCCAAAACATCAAAGATAGTGATACTCCCTAATTCCTGTAAACCCAACTTAAGAGCCGCCGATATTTCTAATATGTCACATCCATGCACTAAGATCACTCTACTTCCTTTTTCAATCAAGTCTTTAACCCTCTCAATGGCATAAGAATAAGTTTCCCTGAGCAACACTTGAACAATGCTTTCACATTTTACTCTGAGGATCCTATGAATCCTCTTAGGCCTTTTTAATATCTTTGGGGCTTCTTTTATGTGTCTCATTAGATATCACCGATATATCCTATAGTTCAGAGGATCGTTCAATTTAAATTCAACAATTACTTTCTCACTAGGAGACCTCGCTAATGGTTTCCAAGCATCCTTGTCAAGAGGCTCGGATGCGATTATTACATAATTTTTCTCTTCTTTCATCCATAATGTATAAAAGTTAGGGCAGTTAGGGATTTGTTTAAAGAACATATTTACGACTAATGCCTTGTTTTCTGGAATTGTTAGAATAAACATATTTAGTGATGTCGCAGCCACTACGGTATTTAGAGTCTCTATTAGGGCGTCCAGTATAGATTGTTTAGTATCATAAAACTCCGTTAATATGCACAGAAATTTCTCACTATCTGTTTCGCCAAATGGCTTATAAAAAACAGGATGCCGGTTGAATGCATAAATCGTGCCATTGTGCGCTAGAATTACACCCTTTCTTTCGAATGGATGAGTGTTCTCAAATGATACACTGCCGGTACTTTGCTTACGTGCATGGAGAAGATAAGCAATTGATTTTTGTATTGGGGGGTCAGCATTCCATATGGATTTGAGACTCTTGTATATTCCATAACCATTTAATGAAATCCATGCAACTCCAAAGCCATCTCCATGAGGATCTATTCCACACTTACTACTTAGCCCTTGTT
>JAHKLF010000291.1 GCA_029856615.1 Candidatus Njordarchaeota archaeon | reverse complement strand
GCGAAGTGAAGAACCAATAATTGATGATGTAGGCTGGGAATATAGAAAAAATAGAGGATCTCATGGTGGATTAACGGAGGAAGAAATGTTCATACCATTTGTTATATTCAATCTGCCCGAATAAATCTCCAAACATCCAATCCTAATCAACTTTTCTCGCCGATAGCATTAAATTTTACATTATTTAGATTGTGGTGTTTCATAGTAATTGCTCTTGAAAAATCCGTTAATTATAGAGCAATATATTTTGGCGAATTTTAGGACATCTTCGATGTATACGAATTCATCGGGCTTATGAGCTACTTCTAGGTAGCCAGGCCCGAAATTTATTGTTGGGATATCCACTAATCTAAATAACCTAGCATCGGACGTCGCGGTCATAGCAATGGGTTTTGGCTCATAACCTAATACTTCTTTTCCAGCTTTCTGTGCTATTCTAATTAATTCATGAGAAGCCGGAGTAAAGCTGGGTTCTATTCTATTGAGAATCGATAATTCTGCGTAGTTACCAATAATCCCTCTAATTAGTTCCTCAGCATCTCTAGTTGATGCTCCAATCGGTATTCTGATATCTAACTCAGCATTGCATTGATCCGCCACGACATTCACTTTGCTCCCACCCTCAATTACCCCAATATTTATCGTAAAGTGATCCAAGGCCATCGATGCTTTGGGATGCTTCTTTTCAAGCAATCTCTTTCCCTCAATAATTAAAGGCAATGCTTCTTTTGGCTGCATAATATTAATATCACTAACCATAGGAATACGCTGAATAATATTCACCATCTTAATTATGGCGTTATCACCTAGCATAGGCAAACTACCATGCGCTGCCTTTCCTTTTGTGGTAATCCTGACCCAAAGTAATCCCCTCTCCCCCGCCGTTATATAGTACCTTCTAGCTTTCAACTCTCCCGAAGGCTCACCTATTATACAAGCATCACCCTTAACTATGCCATTTTTTAGAAGATATTCTGTACCAAATTTTCCTCCTGTTTCTTCATCTGGAACCGCCATAAAAACGAGTTTTCCATTCGAAAGCTTGCGATTAGCTATAAATGCGTAGAGTAAAGCAATTAGTCCGGGTTTCATATCTGTGGCTCCTCTTCCATAGAGCCTTCCACTTACAATTTCGGCTATATAGGGATCAATAGACCATCCAGAACCCGCGGGGACAACATCAATGTGACCATTGAGAATTAGCGTTTTATCTCCCTCTCCAATTTCAGCTACGATACTTATTTTTCCCTTTTGCGGTTCATATAATTTATAGGATACATCGTATCTATCTAGTACTTCTCGCAGTACTTCTATCCCTCTACTTACATCCCCAGGAGGATTCTCTGTTGGGGATCTAATAAGCTTTTGGAGATAATATATGATTTCTTCTTTTTTATTTTTAAGAAAACTCAATGCTGACTCCATCGACTCACCATAATTCTTATCCGTTATAACTAGACAGAGTAAATAGATAGTTTGAAGGTTTAGGTATTTTTCAATAAGGAGGGAATGAATTGGAGATACTTTATATTGATGCTCATTGTCATGCTGATGATTTCGAATTGAATGTTCTTGAAAATTTTATTTCGAGGCACAAAATGGTTATTATAGGCGTTGGGATGGACTATGCATCATCGTTAAAAATAATTCATTACGCGGAGCAGCTACGGAACTTTATACCATGTATTGGAATTCATCCATGGAAAGTTGGAGAAGTATCTGAGCAAGAGTTAGAAAGAGTATTAAGCCTTGCGGATAAAGTAGATTGCTTAGGTGAAGTAGGATTAGATACTAAATTCGTTCCAGAAACTATCGACAGGCAAAGAAAATTCTTTGAACGTTTCCTCAAGGCGGCAAGTGAATACGACATGCTTTTGAATGTGCACTCGGCGGGTACTTGGGAAGAAGTCTTTAATTTACTTAGAAAATTTGAGATTAGAAGAGCGATTTTTCATTGGTATACGGGTCCATTAGGACTATTGAAACACATCGAGAATGAAGGTTACTTTATAACGATAAATCCTTCGGTTAGATTCCAGAAAAAACATAGAAGAGTTGTAGAGGAAGCTCCTTTAAGTATTTTACTCACAGAAAGCGATGGACCATATCAGTATCGTGGAATATTTCTTAATCCCGATTTAATACCTGATACAGTGAGAGAGATAGCTCAAATCAAAAATATTAATGAAAAGACCATACGCGAAGCTATCATTCACAATTCTATGAAATTGTTTACGTCACTCTAGTTCTCTTCTTTATTCTCCATATTATTACTATTAACATGACAACAGCTACCGCGACAATTATAGCTAGATAAACAACATATGGTGGGATTCCTCTCGCGGGTTTTTTGATAACTTCTTCCCAGCCTCCTTTTAGGAATTCTTCTCCATCAGATATACCATCTCCATCAGTATCTGGATTATCTGGATCAGCTCCATTAAGAATCTCTGCGGCATCCGATAAATGGTCATTATCAAGATCCCAATCTATTATTACTTCACCATCAGTTGTTACATTTAAGCTTCCTAGTCTCACCATCAATGATTTCCCAGCCCTATTAGTCACGTTCAAGTATATTAGGTAATCTCCCTCACTTATATTCTCAGTTGATAT
>JAHKLF010000290.1 GCA_029856615.1 Candidatus Njordarchaeota archaeon | reverse complement strand
TTTTTTAGCTGTCCTACGGCCTCTGCTAAGGCTATTGCGCCATCATCGCCGATCTTATTGCTTAGGTCTATGGTTAGTTGTTGTAGATTCTTTAGCTGTCCTATAATCTCAGCTATTTTTGAAACTTTTTCGGCATTCAGTGTTATCCTGGGAGCCGATATTGAGCATCTTGTTCCTATTATTATGATACGTACACCCATTTTTCTAAGAATTCTTTTGGCTTCTTTTACGTCCAATTTTCTTTCTATTATGTTTTCTGTTTTTGTTTTTTTGGCTATTTTTGGCTCCTCATGCAGCTGTGATTCTGGCTTTTTGAGTTTTTCTTTTTCTATTTTTTGTACTATTTTAATTTGTTTTTTGAGTGGTACTATTTTTTGGTTTGCCTCTATCTCATAATCCTCGGGGTGTTCTGGGTCGTAGTAGATTGCTTCTATTTCTTTGCTCTTTAAGAGTTCTTCTAGTTCCTCCCTCGTTTTTGCTAGTGCATAAATTTTTCCTTTGTACTTGCATTTAAATGGCGCATAATCTATATACTCTAAGTTTAGTGGCAATATTCTCAGGATTTCGTGTCTGTCATGTAGAAATTTTTGAGCTCCTAGAATTTTTTCCTCAAGTATTCCCGCCGATACTAGTGCTGTTATTACTTCTTTTGAGGCTATTTTTTCTATTTCTTTTCTCGGTATTATTTCTCTTTTCATGAATTCTGTTTGAATTCTTGCTAGTTCCTCTAGTTGATCTGCCTTTATTCCCGCTCTGTATATTAAGTTTGGGACTAGGACTCCTGGTTCTGGGAATCCCGTGAGGATTGTGAGTGCTATGGGGTTATTCATCTCATTATTTGGTAGTTGTCCGCTTTGCTTGTGCCAGTGTGCCACTATTCTGATGAAGTATGGTTTTCGGATTAGATATCTTAGTTTTCCTTCGGAGTTAATCAATGATTTTGGTAGGTTGTATCTTTCAAGTGCTTCCCCAAGCTCTTTATCTGTGAATTCCCCCAGTTCTATTTCTTTTAGTATTAGTCCTCGTATTCTCTTTTCTATGTTATAGTCTGGGTTTCTTATTATCTCATTCCACTCATGTTTTCTTGTTGTCAGTATTATGGGTATCCCGGATTCTGCTAGTGTTCTAACTGTCTCTAATATTTTAAATGCTTCCCCTTTTTCAACTTGATATGTCTCATCTAACCCATCAAGAATAAAGACGGGTTTTTCAATAATTTTCTCTCGTATTAGTTTAGCTAGTTTCTCTTTTAGCTCCATATTATCCTTTGCATCAAATATTTTAAGTGGATTATAATCTCTTAGCGGTACTATTATAGGCGTGAAGCCTCTTCTTCTAAGCCTTGTCTTTAGATTACTTACTAACCATGTTTTCCCGTGCCCCATTTCTGCGATAATTAAAATTATTTTTCCTCTCTTTACCTCAGCTGTTTCCACTAGGCTTACTATTTCTTCTTCTATTCCACGTTCAACGTATTTCTTTGGGTCATATGGTTCGTCGCCTCGCGATACTACGAATGCTGAGTATGCTTCTATGTAAGTTTTAAAGTCTTTTTCTTTTAGTTTCTTTATTTCCGTTTCAAGTATAAGCGGTCTCGCTTTATGTATTACTTGTTTTATGGTGTTTTCTAAACCTAACTTTATTTCATCTGGGCTTATTTTCACGATGTTATGTATTTGCTCGAGGAATATTTCGGTTCTTTCTTTTTCTGCATTTAATTCTTCTATTATTAGGTTTATTTTGTTTTCTATTTTACTTAAACTAGTTCTTATCTCTCCTTTTTCCTTGCTTATTTGCTCGATAATTAGGGATCTTTCCTTTTTCATTATTTCTATTAACATTTCACCAAATTTCTTGGGCTGATCTTCGATTATGGATAGTATTCTACTTGTATTTATTGATAATTTGTCTATCGCCTCAAGCGTTTCTCCTAATTCTTTTTTTAATTCCTCTATTAACTCATTCCTCAATGTTTCTAGATCCACTTTTCTCTTTCTTCTTATTTTCTCCCAAAGCTTACCGAGTACTTTCTTGGCTACGGGTTCCGCCATTAAAGATAGAATAGTTGAAAGAGTAATGGCGGACATGTATTACTCCTCACCGCTACCTTATATAGAATTTTAAGAAATGCTATTATTAAAAGATTCGTACATTAAACGGATAATTTCAGAGAGAACAGAGAATCTAATTAAGGTGCTTGAGAGAG
Source organism: Candidatus Njordarchaeota archaeon (assembly GCA_029856615.1). GTDB lineage: Archaea > Asgardarchaeota > Njordarchaeia > Njordarchaeales > Njordarchaeaceae > Njordarchaeum. The sequence goes on along the minus strand of JAHKLF010000290.1, from coordinate 418 downwards.
ATATTGAATTTCATAGACTCGAAGTATTAGAAAAGGATAGAGCTAGACCATATTCAGAGCTAGCACTAGTATCATTATTAGGGATTATAGGGGGATAAATGGCTTCGCAACAGTCTTAGTTTGATATGGTATTGCTTTACTTCTTCGTAGTCCGTGAGCTTCGACTATTATTTCCACTTTTCATCTGGTGTGGAATAATTATCTTTTTTAATACCTCTAATAGTTTTTGGCTTCGAATTTATTCTAGTAAAACAATTTTTATAGTAAACTATATTTTACTAATTCTTAGTAATTCTGTAAATTATGTTTAACCGGTGATTAATATGAAGGAAGCTCTTCTTCAGTGGAATATATGGTGGAGAGAAGCAGATTGGCGGGAAAAGTGGATTGAGAGAGAGGATTATGTTAGGGAAAGCAT
>JAHKLF010000029.1 GCA_029856615.1 Candidatus Njordarchaeota archaeon | reverse complement strand
TTCCTGTATATTGAGAAAATTAGAGTGATACCACACCATTAATTTTTTGTTATAATTCCCTCTGGGAACTTGCTTTTTGAAACTAACGTAATGTTAATATGATAGAGACTTTCCTTACATAATAAAAATTGTTAACACGAACATGTATTCATGCCTCTCTTCTTTGCATTTTTTTGAAGATTCATGGACTCTTTTGTTTTATTTCACATTATATTTCTATTTATTATAAACAAAATCGAAGATAAAGTTGCAGGGTAATATCATGATAGGAGAAGTATCATCAAGATATGACTTATCTGCTCTAAAGAGAGCTAGCGTACGTCGATTACATTTATTTCGAATGAAAACCTTTCTAGTGGATCTCCTAATTGATCTTGGGGAAAATCCATCTGCGTGGTATCCATTAATACGGGAAACACTAGCATGCGCACTAAATTTTAATTTCCTCCGCAGGAGACTTAACATAACACTATACGAACTTGCCTTAGCAACGTTTTGGTTCATTCTTAGGAAAAGAGGTATAAATAAATTTAACATTATGAAATTAATTGCTTTGTCGAGAAAAAAGCTAAGAAAGAGAATATTGTATAAGAGAATTCTAAATATATCCTCTTATATAAGGCATTTTTCCAATGAATACGATGCAAAAGAAGAATTGCGAAGTATAGTATTGTCTACTTTGCCAAAATTACTTAATAATTTACGCACCATACATCGCAGAAAAAGCCAACAACTGCCTCTTGAGCAATACTCTGAACAACTAAAAAAGGAAGTGCTAGGCATCATTGATGGAATAGATTCGGTAGACCTCTCAGGGAAGTCAAGAAAAGTAATTGCTAGTCTTTGTATATATGTGGCTGACAAAATTGTTGCTCAAAAGCTTAGAATTAAGCCGCTACTCTCGGCAAAGATGCTCGAAATGTCCCTTGGAGTGAGCCAGTTCACTATTTTAAGACGATATAAGAACTTTATTAAATCATGCCATACTAGGGGGAAATCCGTGATGAATAATGAGGCCTAAGAATACCATTGACACGGAGTATCAAATAAGTATATATACATATAGAATTCTAAAAGGAGAGAATTCAGAGAATGTATTACAGATATCAAGCCATCAGGAATACGATAGATTGATTGAACGGATATACTTCTTGTATAAAGATAAGGTCATATCGGAGATTCCAAATAATATTAAAGATTTAAACACAGTAGTGAGGCTTCTTAAAAAACTTTATAGTAGAATATTGGACAAGTTTTTACCTAATACATTAATACCAGAAATTTCTAGGATTTTAGCTTATAAAACCTTGGGTCTTAACAGAATAATCCCATTGTTACTTGATCCTAATATTACAGAAATCTTCCTAGATTCCCTCAGAAGTCCGTTATACGTAGATCATGCTATATTTGGACGCTTGATGACAAATATTGAACTCACAGAAAACGAGGTGAGGAAAATAATTCTTTTATGCAAATTGGAAAGCTTTTCAATTATTTCTTTTAAAAATCCTTCTTTAAAGACCGAATTATTGACCGATGACTTTAGATTTAGAGTATCCATAGATTTCCCTCCTTTAGCTGCCGATGGACTTTTTGCGAACTTTAGAAGAATAAAAGTACCATCGATGGGTTTAACCAGCGTGATATATTCTAGTTATGATGCTTTAAAATTAGTAATTTTACTTCTAAATTTGGCCTTTCGAAATAATATAATCCTAGCCGGAGAACCAGGCAGCGGAAAGACTTCCCTTGCCTCCATCCTCATAAATTTTCTTCCATCTTTTTGGCGCATAATTGCAATCGAAGACGTAAGAGAACTAATACCACCATTAAATCAAGCTAGACATTTTCTGAGATTAAGAATAAATCCCTTAGAATCTAATTATAGGTACTCAAAAGAAAAGGAAATAGTAAAACTGCTTCATCGATCTCCCGATTATGTTATTATAGGCGAATTACAAAGCCTTTCGGATAATAAAGCTTTCTTTCACGCGATATCAGCGGGTATTAAAGCTCTAGCAACAATACACGCAAGCAGTATTTTTGAGTTAATAGATCGATGGATGCACGTATTTAAAATAGATCCTAGTCGGATTAGAAATGTAGATCTCATAGTTACTATGAAGAAAAAAATTACGGGTAAAGCGATCATAAGAGGGATAGCTGATATCTTTTTTATTCCTAGATGGACCAATAAAAAGCGAAAGAAAAAGATACCTATACAAATGACCATATATAACGAACTAACATTATTTAATCTCGGTGTTTACAAACCTAACGATGAAACAGAGACGTTAGCATCAAAATTACTTATACACGCGTTAAATTTGATGTTATCAAAAAAGTATCCATTAAGAGATAATGATTTCATAAATAGTAAAATAAATACTCTTTTACCATATTCCTTAAAACTCTATGAGCTTATAACTAAAATTGTGCGTCATAAATTTCCGCATGACTATTTACCCATGCCTTCGTATCAGAAAAAACAATTTGATGAATTAGAAGAGGCAACAAAAATTATAGAAAAAATTTACTCGCTACTGTAACAATGACATCAGCAACTTAAAATTGTATAACGATTATCAGTTTCCTGGGAACCTCCTTTTAGCTCTCATATTTAAGAATTTTCCATTATGTTAAAGTTCTCAGAGAGAACTTAATGTAAACTATTCATAAATACATAGCTTTTTGATTAAGAAGAATAGTCACTCTGGATAAAAAATTAGATTACTAACGATTCTCCATCCTCTGGGAGAATGATTTTGGGCGGCACCTCTCCTTTCTCTATTATTTTATCTAACATTTTTTGTACAGCTTCTCTTATCTCCTCTCGCCTATATCGAGGAGATATGTGTACTAAAGCTAAGATTCTTGCATTTGCTTTTTTAGCTATCTCAATGGCTTCCTCAATGGTACTATGATATCTCTTTTCTGCGCGCTCTATATCATGCTTACGCAAGAATGTAGCGTCATGAATTAATAAGTCTGCATTCTTCAGAATCGGAATACACTCATATAGGGGTCTCGTATCCCCCGTATATACAATTTTTCTACCTGGCATTATCTCAATAACATCCTCAGGCCTAATGATCCTTCCATCTGATAACTTTATTTCTTTTCCCTCTAATAGCTTTCTCCTGATAGATGTTCTTGGTATTCCAAGCATTTCTGCTTTCTTCGCATTAAATTTCACTATCCGCCTTTCCTCGAATATATACCCAATTGATGGGACATCGTGTATTGTTTTAAAAGCCTTCACAACGAAGTTCATCTCTTCATAAATAATAATCGTTTCCCCCATTCTAATATTCGAAGTATCGATTTCAATTAGTGCTAATTTATAAGGCGTTTTACTAAGCAGAAAGACCTCCTTAATATTCTGTATGAATTCCCTTAGCCCATTAGGACCTATTATCGTTATTACATCACCCTTTCCACTGATTTTTAGGGTATGCAATAGACCAACTAGGCCAACTGTGTGGTCCGCATGAAAATGCGAGATTAATACAATAAGATGAGACTTCACGGGATGAATTTTTTTTCTAAATAACCCAAACTGGCATCCCTCTCCTACATCAAATAATATCAGATAATTATCATATCTAAGAGCAATACATGGAAAAAGCTTATCATTAAAAGGCGCAGCCGCCCCAGTACCTATGAAATGCACTATTATTGGCTTAGGCATCCCGACCCCCTTAAAATGGATGTAGTAAATTTCTGTATTTTTTCTAAATTTTCTAATATTCTATTAGCTTGCGTTTCAAAAGAAGAACTCAGAAAAGCCATTAAGGTATAATGCTTAAATATCTCTCTAAGTACGATTGTCGCATACTCTCCTTTTTTGAGTACAAATCTTAGTACACAAGTATAGTGGCCATTAGAATCTTCAATTATTTTCCTTAAGTCGAATTGTATTCTCAATAATGCATACCGTAAAGTACCTTTTAACGAGAGTGGAGGAAAATCCTCATTCTTGAAGAATCTTAAATCAAAATGCTCCTCATTAAGTATATCGTGTAAAATTTTTGCTATCGTATTTCCTATTTTTTGCACCTTCACATTATACCCAATTACGGGGATCCGCGGATTACTCTTTACCAAGTCATAATTTTCAATTAAGAGCTTACTTAGGGTAAGATTAAAAAGATAGGCTTGGTAAGCCTCTACAAGCATTCTCAAAAGGAATCTTGGGACTTTTTTCCAAACAATCTTTGGTTCCCTTCTTTTAATTAGCTCGTTCAATAAAATTCTTTCAAAAATAAATCCTTTTCTGGGGAGCTCCCTTATCGCGTTGCGATAATCTCCCTGCAGTATCATTCTTTTTATACCCAGCATTTTCTCATCATCAATCAACGCTGGAGATGCTAAGTATAATCTGAGCGCATCTTCATATCTTCTCAATAATAGTAACTTTCCCACATAATGCGATATGGGTCTAAGTAGTCCAAAACGTTGATAACTAAAGAAATTAGGTAAGTAACCTATATTTTCAATTTCGGTAAGTAGTTTCTCTAATTTTGAAGTATCTTTCTCCGCGATTTTTCTAATAAATATCGTGAACCTATTTCCTAAATGCTCTCCTATGTGTATTCTCCTTAACTCTCGAATTGGCGAATATATTTTAATTGTTTCTGGCAATTTAAGTTGAAGAAGCTCCTCCGGTGAAACGCCCCAAACAGCCATTCTTTGGACAGTAAGTGCATCTCTATCCTTATTCCCACTGTAGAAAAAGAACCCACATGGAACTCCCAGTTTTTCTGCTAAATACCACACTGCTTCAAAATTCCCTATTCCTTTTTTGACTAATACAAAATGAGTAAATAATCCTTCATAACCAGAAAACTTAAGACGAGGATTCTCTAAAGTAAGAATTGTTCCGTCGGGCAAAACTTCTTCAACTAAAAAATCTTCGTATCTCTCCTTAACGCTTCCATATATTCCATCATTATTAGTTAACCAGCAAAGCATCCCCATTTTTTTATCAAACTCTGGAACATCCGTACGCAATAATTTCACCTTATAATAATTTTAATTTGCCCGTGATCCTATCAATGATACATGCTGGGGCAGGTCCAATGCCAACACACGTTATCGTACCCGGCGGCACGGTAGTTAGCCCCGCATCCCTTATAAGTGCCACAGGGATATCGCTTTTAGAGGCTTCTTCATATATTCTTAGAAGTTCATCTAGATCTTTTACTACTACAACGATTTTTTTCTGTCCCTCTAATAGCCATTTATTCGCCCACTCTGGGTTCTTTTTTCTAGCTTCAATATACGCTGTTACCGCAGCATGAGCAACTTGTACACAAAGCTTTCCTTTGGGTAAACCTAAATCCTTTCTTACAACAATTACTTGTTTAAGTTCGTTAATCATTTCAAATCACTGGTGTCTAATAATGTCTTTACTGGACATTAATTTACGTTATGAATTCATTAGAAGTTATATTCGATATTTATTAGATGAAGTCACCGTAGTGCCCATAGAAACCCTAGAAATAAAGACTCTCTCGGGAACCTATCACCTTGTGGCAAATGAGGAGACAAGAATCCCACGGTGGCTCGCTTATATACTGAAAAAGAAAAATAAAATACGCATTAAAGAAGAAAATCCGCGAGAACTAATCGGCAGGCTAACATATTATGTCGTTAGAGAAAAAGATCGAGCTCCTCTTTCCGCTGTAGAAAAAGGATTATACTTTAGAGTTAAAGAATATACGGATAAGCTGGCAAATCAAGAGATGCGCGAACGTATAATAACTGCATTAAAAGAATTCATGAAAATAAGATTACCCAAGATTCTCAGAAGGGCATTAACAACAGGTCAGGAAAAAGATATGTTGCTATGGGAAGATATTTTAGCTCGATATATGAAGGATTTAAGTGAAACGTGGATGATTTCTTTAATCAAGACCGATCTGACTAAAATTCTTTATGATGAGAAATAGTTTTTCTTTCACATTCTACTTTCATTTTTTTTGAAACATAACCGTAAATTTATTAAGATTATCCATTGAAACGTAATTCAATAGTATTAAGCTACTTAAAATAATTATCATCATATTCAAAAAGACTAGAAATTCATTTAGAGGGAAAATTCATTGGAAATTGAAAGGAGTATTATACTTTCAGATGATGAAATAAAGGAGAAATTCCTTAACTTCATTTTCAATTTTATAGTACCTGACGAGGAAGGAAAGAACATTTATAAATATCGTGAAGAATTGCTGGACATCTCAGCGGATGAAGCTAAACGATCTCTCGTCGTCGATTATACTGATCTAGCAATTTATGATGCCGATCTGGCTGAAATCCTATTAAGAGACCCTCTTAAGACCCTTAAACTCTTTGATGAAGCCTTTAGAAAAGCGCTTAAAATTGTTAATGAAGAATTAAGTGATGATATCTTAAGACGATATAGAGTTAGAATTCGAAATATAGGGAGACCTATTTCGATACGCGAAATTCATAGAGCAGAAAATTTAGGTCGAATAATTAGTTTTAGGGGCGTTGTAGTTAAGGTGACGAAAATCAAACCTATTCTTAAACGCGCTTTATTCAAATGCCTCGTATGCGGATTTGTTTTTCCTTTGGAATTCGAAGACGAATTCCAAAAACCAGCTGCTTGTCTAAATCCGTCATGCGATAATACCTCACGTTTTGAGTTATTGAAAGAAGGAGCCGAGTATGAGGAATATCAAGAGCTAATAATCCAAGAATTACCTGAAGAATTACCTCCCGGTCAACTTCCACAGGGCGTTAGTGTCATTGTCAGAGGGGATTTAGCTGGAATTGTTCGACCTGGTGACAGAGTTACTGTGTATGGAATAGTTAAAACCTTTCCAGAAAGAGGGTTAAAAGTAGGTAAAAAACCGTTATTTGAAATTCAGATTGAGGCATTATACATTGATAGTGAAACAACTACTCGCGAAGAATTAGAGTTATCTGAGGAAGAATTAGAACTTATTGAAAAATTGAGGCAGGATCCGAAACTTGAAGAGAAGATAATTAATAGTATTGCCCCTTCAATCTACGGATATGATATTATTAAGAAAGCAATCGCAACTCTACTATTCGGAGGAGTCCCTAAGACTCTGCCTGATGGAACCAAAATAAGAGGGACTATAAACATTCTCCTAATAGGAGATCCTGGAACAGGAAAATCCCAATTGTTAAAATATATCGCTCAAATCGCTCCACGGGCCATTTATACATCAGGAAAAGGCTCGTCAGCCGCTGGTTTAACAGCAGCGGTAGTAAAAACCGAAGATGGATGGGCCTTAGAAGCTGGCGTATTAGTATTAGCAGATAAGGGAATCGCATGCATAGACGAATTTGACAAAATGAGTCGTGATGATAGACGAGCTTTGCACGAAGCCATGGAGCAACAGAGTATCTCAATAGCTAAAGCAGGCATTGTTGCAACTCTTAATGCTCGTACATCAATTCTTGCTGCTGCAAATCCAAAATTTGGTCGTTATCTGCCGGACAGAGACTTAGCAGATAACATAGATTTACCACCGACAATCTTATCGCGATTTGATTTAATATTCATTTTAGTTGATCGCCCAGACCGCGAAGAAGATTACAGAAAAGCGAGCCATATTTTAGGACTACATACTCAGGATATTAAACCTGAACCCCCTTTGCCTCCACAATTCTTAAGAAAATACATACTTTATGCGCGAGAACATGTCTTTCCTAAATTAACTAAGGAAGCTGCAAAGAAGCTCCTTGATTTCTATCTTAAGATGAGGACCTCTAGCAAAGAGGAGGAAGAAGAAGCTTTGGGCCTCAGTCCTATCTCAATAACTGCACGGCAATTAGAAGCACTAGTAAGAATCGCCGAGGCTCATGCTAGAATGCTGTTAAAGAATACAGTAGATGAAAGCGATGCCGAATTTGCAATTGAATTGATGAGATACTCTCTGTCACAAGTTGGTCGTGATCCATTAAGTGGACATATCGATGTCGGTATATTATCAACGGGGGTATCCACTACCAAAAGGGCAAAATACCTGATGGTTCTGGATATCATCAAAAAAATGGAGAGTGAGTATCCCGACGGTGTGCCCATCAAACGTATCGTAGAAGAGGCTAAGGAATTAAATATTCCAGAAGCATTCGTAATGGATGTTATCAACAAGGAAAAAGCCCGTGGAAATATATATGAACCGCGACCGGGCAAATATAAAGTTGTCTCTTATTAGCTATATGAAAGAAAAGTACGTACCATAATATCATCCCATAATACTATCTTATGCTCATATCTCGTACTCCCTTATTTCGATCCCTTTCTCTAAACGTTTTCTCATAAGCCTTTCTATTAACATAATCATAAAGTAAGCTAAAATCAAAACCACGAATATCATGAAAACATAAGCCTCGAATCTATTCATTTCGTATACTTTACTAAAATTAGTTTGTAGTAAAATTCCTAATAAGAAGAACGCTGTGAAAAGAACTCCTATTGTCATAATTATTCTTCCTAAGAGTGATATTATTAGGGACAAAAACATAGATTTCGTCAAAGGATCTACGTGCAATCCCGCGACTCTAATTAGAAATAATTCATCCTTTTTAGCACTAAATTCTACATACGCTTTAACTTTAGAATCAACATACAGCGCGGTTCCTTCTCCTAAAAAGGCGTATCCCTCATAGGCATCTCTAATAATGGAGGATATTAAGGGCGATAAAACCTCAATAATTCTTCTTCTAATCGCAAATTCTTCATGCCCTATAATACCCGTAATCTCTCTTTGTGCTCTTTCTACTCTTCTAAGTTGATTTTCCATTCTCTTAAATCTATTTTTTAAGGGAATTAAGCTAGCATGTATTGAATTAAAGAATTGCCCAATTTCGAGTATTAGGAATGTTAATAAGAATGGCAAAAATTGTAATGACAGTAGAGTATGGAGTATTCCCCTTAATGTGAAAAGATCTTCTAATTTTATTGCAAATATTAAATTCGGTGAGAAAAGAAAAATGCCAATAATAGCAAAATATATGAGCAACATACTTGTTATTAAATGATCTAGCATACCTCTTCTCAAAAAGCCTATTGTCAGTAGCATTGAAACAATAAATAGTACCAGCATGGCGCCGTATACAATACTAATCAGATTACTCTTTAAAAATTCGCTTAATGCTTCATAATCCATCAGCAGTCTAATATCCTCGTCAGATAAACCTAATATAAATGATAATATTGTCGTAATCGCAATAAGTAATAAGAGATAATGCAATTCCGAACTATAACTTCTAGAAGAAAACATAGCAAAAGAAGCTATTAGAAACGCGCTGAGAATTATTATTATTATCTTAAGAAATCTAACAATATAGGCGAGGTTAATCAGACTGAAAAATTGTAATGTCAAAAAATATGTTATTAAAAGGTAGTAGAATATTGCAAATAATGTTGCTAATAAGACTCTCATGATAAACACAATAGCATCAATTTCTCTTCTCTTTTTTCTTAGTAATTTTAATAGCTCCTCTGTGTTCATATTACCACCTTTACATCGGGTTTACATCATTCTTATACCTCTTCCTTTAGCCTTCAGAAATGCCTCGAGAGAGATCCCCAGAATTTCCTCTGGGCCAACATCTAATACTTTAACCCCATATTTCGCCAATCGTAATTTTAGTTGATCTCTTCGTCTCATATATTCGGTTAACGCAACCTCAAAGAAAGCTTTAGTTAATTCTCCATTAGGTAAAATTTCGAATAATGGGCCTATGGGTGCTATTATTATTGGCCATACTTTATTGGATAAAGCAATCTTTATCCCTTCTTCTATTGATGAAAAATCTCCTTCCAAATCCGAAATTATAAAGGCTAAAGCAGCTCTGCGTTCTCTTTTTATGAATTCCCTCATGGCTTGAGTTAAGTTAGAAGCACCGTGCGCCTCAGCCCTCGCTAAAGCCTCGAGTATTTTATAAAAATGCTTTTTTCCTCTACGCGCTGGAATAAAATCACGAATATTATCTGAAAAAACTACCAACCCGAAAAAGTCCTGAGCTCTATTCGCTAAATAAGATAATAATACACAAACTCTCGCTGCATAATCTATTTTTGTCATTCTTTTATGGCCTAATCCCATGGAAGAAGATGCATCTAAAAATATGTACATTTTTACATTCCTCTCTGCCTCATACTCTTTTATGTAGAGTTCCCCACGCCGAGCACTAGCCTTCCAATCGATAAATCTTATACTATCTGTAGGTTGATATTTTCTTAACCCCCAAAAATCATATCCATGTCCTCGTTCCCTCACTCGATATCTTCCAAACAATATGGAACCATACGCTCTCATTAACGTCTCAAATCGTCTTATATCCTCATACGAAGGATAAACACGTATTTCAGTATACTTTTCTATTAGGAAATTTTTCATAAATAATCCTGCTTTATCTTGGAGAACTAA
>JAHKLF010000289.1 GCA_029856615.1 Candidatus Njordarchaeota archaeon | reverse complement strand
GTATAATAGTCATCGTATTAATGAATTCTTATCCTTATAGCGTTGGCTACGGAATGTTTCTGGTTGAAAATCTCGTGGAAGTGCGAATCTTAATGAATTGGAGTATCTAATCTCTCATTTTTGAGTTCTTATCCGTGGGATGAACATTGGTACTTTCTTTCGGTATTCTTCATACTCTTCTCCGAATTCATTTATTAGCTCTTTTTCTTCCTTTTGGGCGATTATGTAGATGATTATCATTAATATTGGTGTGTATATTAGGGAGTAAAAAGCGGATAGTAAGAGAGTTATGCCTACATGTGCTAAGAGCCCTCCTAGGTATTGTGGATGCCTGACATGAGAGTAAATTCCGGTTTTAACAATTCTTATGGGTCTGCGTGTCTCAGAGACTCTCAAGGACAATTCTTTCACTCCTAGTATACCTAACCAACCTCCTATTAAGAGAAGAGGGATCCCCAAAATTACGTGTAATATGGGAACACTAATTTTTATGACTAGGAATGTTATGGCTATGTCACCGAGTATTTGTATCCTGAATCTAGGTTGGGGTGATAACCATATTCCGATCCAGAATATGAAGAAGCTCCAACCGGAAATAATACCCATTAGTTCGCCGATTTTAGTTCCCTTCTCTTTTCCGAACTTCTTTTCTAGTTTTAGGTGTTCTAGTGATAGAAATTGGAAAGGGATTGTCGCAATCATGCCTAGAGCGCATGCGAGAAAGATTGGCATTTCAGTTGCCTCATACTGAATTACAAATTAATTAGCGACTAATATTGCTTCTCAATTATTCTATTAATTTGACCTTGAATTTTGGTCTTATTGATTGTATGTATTTAAAGTCACTATCCATCGTTATTAATGTGAGATCTCTATTAAGTGCCATGGCTGCTATTATTATATCGATCGAGCTTATTGGGGTGCCTTGTTTCAATAGATCGACAGCTATTTTTACAGATTCGTCAAAGTCTTCTTGAGATGGGTAAAGTACTTTCATTCCCTTAATTTTAAGAGCCTTAGGAAATTCAATGATACATAGTATTGTTGTATAGCCGTCAAGTTTTCTTACCTTATTTCGCCAATAGTACATCAGTACACTAGTATCGTATAATTCTTTTACCACGTTTTTTCACCATTTTCTCACCAAATTCTAGGGCTTTTTCATCTGGAATCTTACTCAATTCATCCTCTAACTCAAGTCTTTTTAAAATCTCTGTCGTTTCTTCCTCAAATTTGCTTTCTAATCGTCTAATAAATTCTTCTAAATATTTTCTAATAACAACACTCCATCGAATCTCTGGATGCTTCTTAAGTTTATTATAGAGTTCATGGGGAAGCGAAATTGTTATGTTAGGCACATATATCACCAAGAATGTTTATTTCACATAAAATAATATTTTCACATTTTTATTTAAAGATAGGTACTGCTTTTAATACCGCTTCGGTGATATTCAATAAATTATTTCTCGAATAATTGCCTCTGCTATAATAATCCTTCGAAGCTATAACTTCATCTGATCTTTTAGTCTCTCACGATTGTCATTTAATTGTATTCTACCTATAGAATCTAAATAATATGGCTTTTGTCAGTCCATTTGGATTATTAGTAAAATGTACAAACCAGGACATTTTATCACACTTAAAATTGCTTAGTATTCTAAAGATGATGGATCTTATTTTCTTTTCGGAGTAACTTATACTGTTTGATAGATTTAAAGCGATACTTAATACGACACTGTCTAAGATTCCTGAAGCATCGGAATTCTCTGCTAATGACTCCTTAATAGTGAGCTCCAATGCTTCTAAAGGTTCCACGTCTTTAATTTCATAGAATTTTAATATTCCGAGTCTTTCAATGCCAAGAAATTCCGTAATTCTATAACGCTCGGGGGCGGAGAAAAGAATATAGTAACCAAGGAATTGAAGGAGGCACTTTATTTTCTCAGCTAAATCATCGAAATCATTTAATGAATTTTTTAGCATCAGGAAACTAATCTTCTTTGGATAATTTTTCAGTATTCTGAGGATTCGTTTGTAATTAATATTCTTTGTTTCTTGCATAACCATTATTATGTAATCAGCATTCATGTCCTTTATGTGTTCAAATAGAGTATCGTCTAATGTGTCGTTTAACTCTGTAATGACGAATTTTATGCGCATCCAATAGTCTATGGAATTATCTTCTGCATTTTTGCTCATTGCTAGCTTTATCGTACTCGGAAAACTATGCAGGCTCATTTTTCTTAATAATTCACGAATTTTATCCTCAAATACGCCAATACCCATCATTGAAATTCCTATTTTCTTATTCCTCTCTGAGATATCCACTGAGTTGACTTTCGTTTTCTGGGATGTTGTTAAATGCTCGAGCATAGTTAATATTCCTGCTAAATCATCTAACATTGGAATCACAATTATATCCTCTTTTCTCTAATGTCGCTTTTTCACATGGCTTAGTATAATTAGTAGTACGAGTTAGTTTCTTTTGCGTCAATTTTTAGAGCTTGAGAATATGTTTATATTACATTCTAAGAACGAATTTTGGTATTCAATATTATCTCAGAGCGATAAAAATTATACAATAAACACAACCTTAAATATGAAATATGATCTTCAATATGATTTGTAATCAAAATTTGTTTAC
>JAHKLF010000288.1 GCA_029856615.1 Candidatus Njordarchaeota archaeon | reverse complement strand
TGAATATAACTGAGTTCCTCTTTTATTTCACCATCAATTACAGTTACCTCGGACTTCATGATACTAATTCTTATTTCTTTAAATTGGGGATATATTGTGGCAGTACCGATAAATTCTCCGTTTTTAAAAATTCTATATTCAATTACGTGCGAGTCTGAATATACATGTTCATATCTTATCATAAATATCACGCAAGTTTAATGAAAATATCTTTAAATAAACACTAAGGTGGTACCAGAGTCCTTCTTTCCACTAAAATCCACGCTATAAAAGCTGCAATTAATCCCATGGCCCCCCCAATTATACCAGAAACTATTATAACTCCGAAGATTATAGCTTCCATTCCAACTTTAAGCCATGCTTGCGCTGCATTTACTAATACGCTCCACCATAATCCGGCTAATGTTGTGAGTCCTATAATTGCAATTATTATCCCATTAAATAGTGCGCCTCTCCAATACCCCGTTATCCAGCCTATAAAAATAGCGGGCACAATGAAGTTAAGCAATGTTATGATGTAAAAGAAAGTAGTCATCATGTCAGGTCTTAGGAGATTAAACTGTTTATGTAAGGCATATGTTATCCCTACTGTCGCAAAATAAAAAATAATGCCCGCAATTAAACTCAGCATTAGGTTTCTCCTATCTCTGGCACCAAGAGCTTTTATTTTCCTTACTTTTGCATCAAGCATTTTATTTAGATCACGCCTTAAAATCAAGGAAACTCTATTAACTTGTTCTTCTGCTGGCAGTCTTTTTTCATCTGGGATAATTCCAATAACATCATCTCTATATCTCGATAACAGTTTATCAACTATTCTCCAAACAACTTTGGGGTTATCTTTTAAGTCTGCTAATGCAACAGCTAAGAGCTTCTCGCCACCAAGCTCTGTATACCTAAATATCATTTTCACATTCTCAAAAATTACCGTTTGAAGATTTGTACCTAATGTCTCATAACCGAACATTGAGATAGCTGATAGAAAACTTACAATTAGACTATGATCTTTTCCAGCAATTTTGTTTATTATCCATTCTGGGATTTGCGGATGGACATAATGCCAGATTGGTGTACCATCTTCTGAGGCAAGATATAATAAATGCAGCATTATTAACCCTCTCTATATAGTTGCAAATGATTATTAATAATTTTCAATAAAAAATTCATCATTCTAATCAATGGCGCTACATTTGCTTATACAGTCACTGAAGAATTATGTATTGGAAATGCACAAACCAATGTTTTATATTTCATTATCATGAAGAGAATTATCATCATACATGTGCATCAATGCTTCAGATGAGACAAATGGATGCCGTATCATTAGTCATAGCATTCCTAATCGCGATGCTAGCGAGTCTCCTAGGTGCGATGCTAGGAATTGGTGGAGGATCGATATTCGTCCCCCTAATGGATATGGCAGTTAGCTTTGGAGCAATAGACATATCTTTTCAAGAAATAATAGCTACAAGCTTGGTTTGTGTAATTGCTACGTCAAACGTTAGTAGTGTTGTTTATATTCGGAGAAAAATAACTAATATACGATTGGCCATTTTTCTGGGAATTACAAACGTAATGGGCGCTGCTGCAGGAGCTATTCTAAGAGCGCATTTTCCAGATAATATTTTAAGAATGATATTCGGAGTATTCCTTGTTTTTGCATCTGTAAATATGCTTAGAAAAAGAGACTTAAGAGAGAGAGTTTATAATGCTACTGATATTTTAGCGTTAAAATTAAAGTTAAATGCAAGCTATTATGATGAGGCTGAAAGAAAAGAGGTTAGATATACGCTTAATAATACCTTAAGAGGTCTCTTACTCGGATTTATTGGTGGATTTTTAGCTGGGCTGCTAGGGATTGGAGGCGGAACCGTAAATGTGCCTATTATGGTTTTAATTTTAGGTACGCCGCAAAAAGTAGCTGCAGCCACGAGTTTATTAATTATTGGAATGAATGGTGCTACTGGCGGATTAATCGATCTTACATTGGGGCATATAAACCCGTACGTCGTGTCAGCTGCCATTTTTGGTATTTTAATAGGCGCTTATATTGGTACACGCTTTCTGAGAAAATTACGAAATGAAACATTAAGAAAAATCTTTGCATTGTTTCTGCTCTATGCAGCTATTAGAATGATCTTGAAAGGGCTAGGAGTAATTTAATTGGTGACTAAGAATGCGAATGGAGGAATACGAAATTCACAAAATAATTCGTTCGGGAATAATACTCTCTTTAAGTCTCAATTTCGTTGGTTTACTTCTAACTAGAGGCTATGAAAAGAAGAGCTATGAAACTTTAGAGGAATTCCTTAGAGCATTGATTCATTTCGATGGGCTTGCATTGATATATCTTGGAATTTTTGCATTAATCTTAACACCGATAGCATCACTAATATATGTTAGCATTGCATTCCTTAGGAAGAGAGATTACATATCCACTTTTTTGACACTACTCGTATTAGCTGGGATAATAATGGGCGTCTTAGTGCGCTTACTAGTACTATAATGCTATTACGATTTAAAAAGCGTCTTTTTAATGCTTATTCTTTGATGAAATTTTTTATTCTGCTCTCTTTGATGAGTCATGAAAATTCAAATTAGAAAATAATTATCTAGAATTAGTTAGCCTATAAGTTTCGCCTAGACTTCGGTGTAAGAGTTGGAATTCAGTG